>JBKBUS010000018.1:0-11615 GCA_046290035.1 Brevundimonas sp. | reverse complement strand
GTCCCATCCTTGTGGGAGAAGACTCCCGAGGCGAAGGTCATGTCGATGTCGGGGTATTCGCCCCGGTCGCCGCCCGGCTTGCGGGTCCCGACCTCCAGCAGAACGGCCTCGGCGCCCGAACGGTTCTGCAGACAGTGGCCGTTCCTCACCCCGGCCTTCCAGCCGGCGCAGTCTCCGGCGCGCAGGATCGTCTCGCCCTCGTCCTCGACCAGCACAACCTCGCCTTCCAGCACCCAGACGAACTCGTCCTCCCCCTCGTGCCAGTGCCGCTGGCTCGACCAGGCCCCGGCCGGCAGGCGCAGCAGATTGACGCCGAACTGGTCCAGTCCGACCGCGTCGCCCAGCCGCCAGCGTCGGCGCGCCCTGCACGGCTCGGCGTAGGGGTCCGGATAGCTGGTCCCGTGACCGGTGGGTGCGGCGTCTAGGTCGATCTTGGGCATGGCGCTTCTCCGCATCGCGGATCGCCCGTAAAGCACGAGTCCATGAGCGCCGCGAACCCCCGCATCATCGATCCCGTCGAGCTGACCCGCGAACTGATCGCGCGACCCTCGGTCACGCCCGCCGACGAGGGCGCGATGGACGTGCTCCAGCGCCATCTGACGGACCTCGGCTTCGCCTGTCGACGACTGGCGTTCGAGGGGCCTGGCGGCGAGGGCGTGCATGCGCGGATCGAGAACCTCTACGCCCGGCGCGGGACCGAGGGGCCGAACCTCTGCTTCGCCGGTCACACCGACGTGGTGCCGACCGGCCGGGCCGAGGCGTGGTCGTCAGGCCCCTTCGACGCGGAGGTGAAGGACGGGGTGCTCTACGGCCGGGGCGCGGTGGACATGAAGGGCGGGATCGCCGCCTGGGTCGCCGCCGTCTCGCGGATCCTGGCGGAGGGCGCACCGAAGGGCTCGCTCAGCTTCCTGATCACCGGCGACGAGGAGGGCCCGGCGCTGCACGGCACCAAGCGGGTGGTGGAGACCCTGGCGGCCGAGGGCGAGGTCATCGACGCCTGCGTGGTCGGCGAGCCGTCCTCGCAGCAGGCGTTGGGCGACACCATCAAGATCGGCCGGCGCGGCTCGCTGAACAGCTGGATCACGGTGCACGGACGCCAAGGGCACGTGGCCTATCCCGATCGCGCGGCCAATCCGGTGCCGGTGCTGGTGCGGTTGCTGGCGCGGCTGGACGCCCATGTGCTCGATCAGGGGTATGAGGCCTTCCAGCCCTCTAACCTGGAGCTGACCACGGTCGACGTCGGCAATCCGGCGTCCAATGTCATCCCGGCCGAGGCGAAGGCCCGGCTGAACATCCGCTTCAACCCGGCGCAGACCGGCGACGGCCTGATCGACTGGCTCAACCGGGAGGCGGGCGCGGTGCAGGCCGAGACAGGTCTGCAGATCACTCTGGAGCACCTGTGCTCGGGCGAGGCCTTCCTGACGCCGCAGGGCGATTTCACCCGCGCGGTTCAGGATGCGGTGGAGACCGTGACCGGCCGCAGGCCCGAGGCGTCCACCACCGGCGGCACCTCCGACGCTCGCTTCATCCGCGCCCTGTGCCCGGTGCTGGAGCTGGGGCTCGTGGGCCAGACCATGCACCAGATCGACGAGCGCGTGCCGGTCACGGAGCTCCAGACCCTGACGGACGTCTATTCCGAGGTGATCCGGCGGGTGCTGGGCTAGAAAAGGTCCGCCGGCAGAATCTGGCTGCCCAGGAGCCGCTCGGTGGTCGCCCAGCGATCGGGGCCTTGCGCCTCCACCCAAGCCTGGACCGTGTCGCGCCCCAGTCCGTAGTTGATGATGTAGCTGCGGTAGGTCTCGATGAAGCTGAGACGCTGGCGCGCTCGCGCCCGGTCCGACAACCCATAGGTCTGCAGCCGGTCCAGCGTCGTCTCCCGGTCCACGCGACCGGACAGGAAGTCGTCGGCGATGACGTATTCCGCGCGCGCCAAGCGTCGCGTCAAGGCCAGCAGCTCGGCGTTCGCCCCCGCCTGCGACGGCTCCAGTCCCGCCAGCGGATAGAGCGCCTCGGCTTCCCAGGCGGCCCGGGTCTCGCCGGGGAAGGCCAGGTCGATGCCGTAGTTGGCGCTGCCCTCGGCGATGAAGGACATGGGGCTGTAGAGCGGATAGACGCTCATCTCCACCCAGCCGCGATCGACCACGAAGGTCTTCTCCAGAAGCGCGTTGTAGACGTGGTGGCCGGGATAGCCCTCGTGGCAGCCCAGGTCGACCGCACGGTCGATGTAGATCGGCAGATCGGTGTTGATCTGGATCAGGCTGTTCGCCCCGCCTTGGAAATAGTTGTAGCCCGACCACGGCTTGTCGTTGACGAACTCCAGCGTGAACGTCTCGCCAGCCGGCAGGTCGATATGGCGCACGGTCCGCGCCCGGCATTCGGCGATGGCGGCGCGCATGACGGCGTCGAGGCGGTCGGTCGGGATGATCGAGCGGGCGCGGAAGGCTGCGACCCTCTCATGCAGCGGGCCGTCGCCCGGGACGAGCGCGTCGATCCGGGCCAGCACCGGCGCGTAGGTCTCCAGCGGCGCCATCTCCGGCCGCACCCCGAACAGGGCGTGGGCCTCGTCGGCGAAGGACATCCGCTCGCCGCCCAGCATCCTCAGCCGGGCCCTGGCCGCCGAGGTGTGGGCCAGGAGATAGCGGACGCGACGGGCGCGATCGTCGTCCAGCCCGGCGGTCGGAACCGCGCTCAGCCGCGCGGTGAGGGCGTCCGCCTGGGCGATCAGGGCCTCGCGCGACGGCGCCGCGGCCTTGACCTCGTCCGGCCAGGCCTCGGGGCCGTAGTAGGCGTCGACATAGCCGGGCTCCAGCTCGCCCACCCCGAGGATCAGCCGGACATAGTCCTCGGCGATGGCGTTCAGCGCCGGGTCGACGACCTCGGCCCCGGCCGACGCGACCGTGACCGGCGCGACCGTCCCCGTCGTCTGGGTCGACGCGCAGCCGGCGACGGCGAGCGGCATGGCGAGGGCGGCGGCGAGGACGAGCTGGCGCATCGGGCGATACTCCGGTGACGATCGCGGCACGCTAGGCGGGCGGGAGGGATCCGACAATCGGGATTGAGGCGCCCGCCCCGATGCGCTAAGCACGCCGGCCTGCCGTCAAGGCCGCAAGCACCCGTAGCTCAGCTGGATAGAGCGTTGCCCTCCGAAGGCAAAGGTCACACGTTCGAATCGTGTCGGGTGCGCCATGACTAGTTTCCTGGTGCGGCGCGACTAGGCCGGCGCTTGCGCTGACAGCGTCAGAGCCACGCGTGCTCCCGTGAGGCCTCCAAGGGGCCTCGGCAGGGGGAGACCGTGGTCGGACGGAGGCGCAGTCGCCGGCTCAGGTCAGCAGATGCGGCCGTTCCCGCTCGATCTTGAGGATCAGCTCGCCGAACAGGGTGTTCGCCCAGGCGAACCACGACCGGGTGAACCTCGTCGGGTCGTCCTTGTGGAAGGACTCATGCATGAAGCCTGTGCCGGCGTGGGTCGCCTTGAGCATGGCGAGACAGGCGCTGATCTCCTGGTCGGACCGCGAGGTCATCGCGCGCAGAATGACGCCCATCGGCCAGATGGTGTCCTTGCCCGTGTGGGGACTGCCCTGGCCCTCCGCGGCGGCCCCGCGCAGAAAGTAGGGGTTGTGATCGCTCAGGAGATAGGCCCGCGTCCGCTGATAGACCGGATCGTCGGCGAGCGCCGGATCGAGGTAGGCCAGCGACATAAGCGACGGCACATTGGCGTCATCCATGTAGACCTTGGTGCCGAAACCATCGATCTCGTAGGCGTAGATCTCGCCGAAATGCAGATGCGGAGCGATGGCGTCGCGCCGGACCGCCGCCTCGATCTCGGCGGCGAAGCTCGTGCACTCGGCTGCGAAGGCCGTGTCGGACAGCCGGGATGCATAGATCCTCGCCAACTGTCGCAGCGAGAGCGCCGCGAAAAGGTTCGAGGGAACCAGGAACGGGAAGATGGTCGCATCGTCGGACGGGCGGAACGCGGATGAGATCATCCCGTTCGGCCGGATCGGCAGCCCCTCGCCCTCGAAGGGCGCTGCGTCGATCATCCGGGAGGTGACCCGGACGAAGCGGTATCCGGTCGTGCCGTCCTTGCGTTGCTCGCGACGAAAGGTCGACACGACAAGTCGCGCCGCGCGGTCCCAGTCTGCGTCGAGCACCGTCAGGTCGTCGGTGCGTTCAAGATAGTCGTGTGTCAGGCGGACGAAGTAGCAGAGCGAGTCCACTTCCCACTTGCGCTCGTGGACCCCAGGGGCCGGCCTCGGCTCGTCATTGCTCCACCGGCTCTGCCGGCTGAGGTCCTTGTAGAAGGCGTTGGCGTAGGGATCGATCAGGATGCACTTGACCTGGCGATTGATCAGGCCCGCGATCAGACGCCTCAGCTCGGCATCCTCGTGGATCAACGGCATGTACGGCCACACCTGGGCGGTGGAGTCGCGCAGCCACATCGCATCAATGTCGCCGGTGATGATGAAGGTGTCCGGCTTGCCGTCGATCACCTCGAAGTCGACGGTGGTGTCGAGCGTGTTGGGAAAACAGTTCTCGAACATCCAGGCGAGTTCCGGGTCCGAGATGCGCGCGGCCGTCCGCTGAAGCAGCGCCTCCACGGCCCTGCTCTGAAACGTCCGCTCGGCCACGGGCGGTCGCCGGGACACGAACTCGCTTGCTCTCGGCCGCGCGAGAACGCTTCCCGTCGACGCCAGGGCCGCGGCGGCGACCCCCGCCTGAACGATAGCCCTGCGATGCGGCTTCATGCGCGGCCTCCTCCTATCGACCTTCGACTTCGCCGGAGCCGAGAGGTCGGCCATCCCAGGGCGCGTCCGAAAGACAGGCGCGACCGGTTTCCGGGTCGCCGGCGCACTGCTCGACGCTGACCCAATCCACCTGAACCTCGGCCGGGAACGCGCTCGGGTCGAAGCCCTTGGTGTCGGCGATCTGTTCCGGATAGCGCCCGCCGACCGCTAGGTTGAGCATGAGGTAGAACGGCTGGTCGAAGGGGGCGTGGGGGCGCCCCGCCGCGGCCGGTGAATCCGTGTGCCAGTCCGCGGACGTGACCCGCAGGAACAGGCGGTCGTCCACGAACCATTGGATGACGCCCTCGGCCCACTCGACCGTATACACGCGCCATTCCTCGGCGGGGCCGGGCGCGGGCGAGGCTTCGTCTCTCTGGAACAAGACCCGATTGTCGGGAATGCGGCCGCCGAAGTGGATCGCCCCGGAGGTCCTGTTCTCAAGCCCCTCCGGGCAGCTGGAGCAGGCCGCGCCTAGGTTGACGGCCTCCATGATGTCGATCTCGCCCGACAGCGGCCATCCTCCATAGACGGCGTCTGCCGGCATCATCCAGAAGGCGGGCCAGGTCCCCTGGCCCGTCGGCAGCTTCATCCGCGCCGAGAACCGACCGTACCGCCACGCCGCCAAGCCCAGGGTGCGCACCTTGCCGGAGGTGTAGTCCTGCGTCCGCGAGGCTTCGGAGGCGTCGGCCCCGCCGTCGTCTCGCAAGGGCCCCGTGAAGCGCTCGGGTCGGGCGATCAGGTGAAGCGTCCCGTCGCGGACCTGAATGTTGGCGTCGCGATCCGTGTAGCATTGGCGCTCGTCGTTGCCGCCGCCCCAGCACGCGACCTCGGGCGCCCACTTCGTCCGGTCGAGGCTCGGTCCGTCGAAATCGTCTCGCCATACGGTCTCCCAACGGGCTTGAGCTTCCGGCGGCGCCTGCGATTGGATCGGCCCGACGGCCGGGCTGGCCGCGAGGAGTCCGACGAGGGCCAGGGTGGGGAGCACGGGGGCGATCCTCAGGGCGTGTGGGGGCTGATCTTGAGGACGAACCCTCCGAACGGGGGCATCGACATTCGGAGTTCCTGCGGCGCCTGCGCCCAACGACGGGTCCGCGTCGACCAGGCGGCGGGGTCAGCCTCGGCCTCGCGGTAGGTCGTGATCTCGACAGGCCCTTCCAGGAAGCCGAGATCGAGGTCGTAGGCGCGGGGCTCAGCCGTTCCGTTCGCACCGGCGACGTACCAGGTCGCGCCGCGGCGGCGGGCGAGGACGACGCCCTGCCCGGGGAAGCCGGCGAGCAGTCGAGTATCGTCCCAGGCCGTCGGCAGGTCGGTCAGGAACGCCTTGATGTCGTCGGGCAGGGCGCGAAGGCTGGCGGCGCTGTCAGCCACGTGCTGAACGGCGGTCTCGAACAGCACAAGGTTGGCCAGTTCGTGGCCCAGCGTCGTCTGTCGCGGCGACACGCGATGGGTCAGATTGAAGGGCGTATAGTCCATCGGACCGACCACGTTGCGCGTGAACGGCAGGATCGTGTTCTGTCGGGGGGCCGCCGCGCCATAGTCGTTGCCGCCGAAGGTGTAGAACTCGCCGCCTTGGACGGCCTCGTAGGTCACCAGATGGGGATAGGTCCGTGACCAGCCTCGCGGCAGGGTGCTGCCGTGCACGTTGACCATCAACCGCGCCTCGCCCGCGTCGCGCAGGATCTCCTGATACAGACGAAACACGTCGTGCTTGTCGCTCTGGAAGAAGTCGACCTTGATGCCGGCGACGCCGAGCTCGGCGAGACGACGGAATTCCGCGCGCCGTCTGTCGGTGTCGTCGAGAATGTTCCTGGGCTCTTCCGGCACGCCGTTGTGGGCGCCGCCCGAGTTGTACCAGACGAACAGCCTCACGCCGCGCGCGTCGGCGTAGGCGACGAGCGTCTCCAGCGCATCTGGGGATATGGTGTTCCAGTTGGCGTCGATCAGCGTGTAGGGCCAGCCGAAGGCCTGGGCGAGGTCGATGGAGTCCTTCAGCGCGTCCAAGTTTCGCGAGCTGGCGTGATCCGCCCACCAGCTCCAGGAGGCCACGCCGGGGATGACCCAGGAGTCGTCGATCAGCGTCGATGGCGCGCTGAGATGAGACACGAGATTGCTCTCGACCACGCCGGCGAGGTCCGACCCCAGGATTCCGACCCGCCAGGGCAGCGCCCAGGGGGTCGGTCCGGACGGAAAGGTGCGGCCCTGTCCCAGCCCCATGCTCGCCGGGGGATTGCCCAGCCCGAACCCCTGCGACGTCCTCACCAGGTGTGAGCCGTGGTCGTACCAGCCGATGTCGGCCTCGGTCACAAGGAGCGCCGCCTCATCGCCGGCGATCAGCGCCGGGAAGGCGAGCGGGGTCCCGACCTCCACGTCGGCCAGCCCGGCGAAATCGGCGTAGCGCTGCTCGTAGGCGAAGCCCTCCAACTCCCCGACCTCGTAGGGCTGGGCGAAGACGCGGCCGGCGAGCTCGACGTTGATCCCGGACGTATCTTCGAGCACCTGGGTGAAGACGTCCTCCTCGTCGGTCAGCCGGTGCCTGAAGGCGAAGCCGTCGTCATAGACGCGGATGTCCAAGGCGGCCTTGTGCCCCAGCTCGTCGTCGGTGATCGCCACCGTCAGCCCGGCCCAATGCGCCTCGTTCTCACGGCGCTTGCCGGTTGGACGGGTGTAGGCGTCCGTTCCCCGTGTTTCCTGGACATTCTCGACCGTGACGGTCTGAGAGAAGTCGGCCACGGGGTGGGTCGCCTCGATCCAGGGATGCGCCCTGCGGGTGCGTAGGCCGAGCTCGGACCAGCCGACGACCGGCTGATCGCCCCGATCAACGCGGTAACGAAGTCCTCCGTCCTCGGACTCGTCCACCGTGACGCGGATCGACTGGTCCGGCGACAAGACCGTCCGGGGCAGATCCGAGGTTTCCATCGCCGTGAAGCCGGCGAGCGCGAGGGGCAGGGCGAGAAGGATGGACGGCACGGGCGCTCCGCTTGACGCATGAATCAGGCCGCCCTTGCCGATGGGGCCGGCGACCGCTCGGGAAGGACGCCGGGCGTGAGATACGGCCACGCCGCACCTCACGCCCCATGGTCTAGAAGTTGACGCGGAACCGCAGGCCCATGAGGCGCGGGTTGGTGTACCACCGCGTATTGCTGAACTGATTGACGATCAGACCCGCCGCGACGGTCTCGTCGAACACGTTGTTGACGAAGCCCTCGAGCCGATACTGCCCGTAGGTGTAGCCGGCGGCGAAGTTCCAGATGAAGTAAGAGTCGATCGTGTCATCGAGGAACGCCCGCGGTCCGCCGAACTCTTCCGCACGGAAGTCTTCGGAGTTGAAGACGGTGGCGAAGCTGTCGTCGCGCCAGGAGACGTTGACCAGCCAGTCGAAGGTGCCGGGGAACGGCCCGCTCTGAACATCGATCGCCTGCGCCAGCCCCATGTTGAACTGCCATTCAGGCGAGTAAGGCAGCGTCTTACCCGAAATGGAACGCTCGACGGCGTCGGTAGAGTTGATGTCGGACTGGAAGCGGAAGTCGGAAACCGACCCTTCATCGACCTCGGCCACAAGGTACAGGAAGTCGAAGCCGAGCTTGAAGTCGAACGGCAGATAGATCTCGCTCGAGCCCTGTACGCCGTAGGTGAAGCTGTCGGCGGCGTTGAAGGTGAAGGCCACGACCTGGTTCTGCGGCGTATCGATCGTGTCCGCCGGCGCGTTCAGCTGGATGCGGTCGCCGTTCAGAGGGTTGGTCACGAAGGCGGCGATGCTCTGCACGCCCAGCAGCGTGGTCAGCTGCTGATTGGTGTAGTCGTTGTAGAATACGGACACGTTGAACCGGGCCGGCCGCCCGGCGACATCGAACTCGTTCTTCGAACCGATTTCATAGAGTACGACCTCTTCCGGATCGAAGAACGGCACGGGGCCGAGGTCGCCCAGGTTGTCGTTGAAGCTCGCCGCCTTGGTGCCTTTCGAGATCAGGCCGTAGACGAGGTTGTCCGGCGTGATGTCATACTCGAGCCGGAAGCGCCAATCGACAAAGTCGGTCGCGATGTCGGCCGCCTGATTGTTGATGGTGTTGGCCAGGAAGTTATAGGTGAACTGACCGCCCGGGGCGCAGACGAAGCCGGGATCACGCGCCGACGTGTAGCATCCCGTCCCGGGCGCGTAGGTGAAGTTCGGATTCGAGATCAGGCTGGGATCGTTCTGGATCGCGGCGATGGCGTTGGCGAAGGCCAGTGGGATCGTGTCGCGCGACCCGAAACTGGCGATGCCGTCGAGGAAGAAGTTGAGCTGTTCCCCCTCGGTGATGACGTCGTCGCCGTTGATGTCCGGGTCGAAGACCGTCCGGTTGGTGTTGAAGGCGAATCCCGGCGTCCCGAGCCTGAAGTAGCCGCAGCAGCCGAAGTTCGCGGCGCCGCCCCCGAAGAACAGGCGGGAGATCACGCCTTCGCGGGCCTTCCGATCTTCGGTGTAGCGAATGCCGGCGGTGATCCGAAAGTCGTCGGTGACCGAATAGGTCCCGTCGGCGTAAACCGCCCAAACCTCGCTTTCGGTCTCGGTGTTGAACTCCTGCCCTTGGAAGAAGGAGTTGTTGTCAGAGACGGAGCTGCTGAAAGTTCTCTGCTTTTCGAAGAAATAGTTGGCGCCGGCGGAGTACTGGAACGGCGCGGTGTCGTTGAAGAAGCGCACCTCGTGGTACGTCGATTCCGAGCTGTTCCGGCCGATGCCCTGGCTCCAGTTGTCCAGCCGTTCGGCGCCCTCAGCCCCGGTGTAGAACTCCTCCTCGAAGCCCTCGAACGCGACGCTGAACGGGCCCTGGCCCTCGGAGTCGAACTGGAGATCTCGGAAGCTGCCGATGTACTCGACGTTGAACAGGCCGTCGGTCTCGTAGAGGACGCGCGTGCGGATCCCGTTGTGATTGGTGCGATACTCCTCTCCGATCGGTCCGGTGAGGACCGCGCGAGGATCGCTCACGAGGTCTGCCGAGTTCTCAAGGCCGCCGTCGATGCCGAGGAAGGCCGAGAAGTTCGAACCGTTGAAGCCGGTCGTGTTCTGGTCGTTGACGTCGCCGGCCAGGAGGATGCTCAGCCGTTCCGTCGCCTGCCACAGCGCCTGCAGCCGAACGCCCTTGTTCTCCTGAGCGTACGGAGCCTCCACATTGGGGAACAGGCCCACGTTCTCGTAATAGGGGTCGTTCTGCTGGAAGCTCGCAGAAACCCGGAACGCCAGGTCCTCGCCGACCGGGACGTTCACGACGGCGCGGGTCTCGAACCAGTCGAAGTTCCCGTAGCCGACATCGATCATCCCGCCGAAGTTGCCGAGTTCGGGCTTGAAGGTGATGAAGTTGAGGGATCCGGACGAGGCGTTCCGGCCGCGGAGCGTCCCCTGCGGCCCGAAGTTCACTTCGACGGCCTGAAGATCGAAGAAGGCGTTCGACAGCCCCTGCACCCGCGGCACGTAAACGTCGTCGAAGTGAGAGGCGACGTTCGGATCGCCGAGTTCGGTGTTCTGGTTGGTGCCGATGCCGCGCAGCGCCACGTTGATGGCGCCGTTGAGGTTCTGCACCCGCAATCCCGGCGCTATGTCGTTCAGGTTCTCGAGTTGGTTGATCCCGACCTGGGACAATTCTTCGCCGGAAAGCACCTCGACCGTGCCGGCGAAGTTCTGGAGGGTCGATGCGCGGCGGTCTCCGGTCACGACCACCTCGTCGACGACGGTGACCCCCTCCTGCGCCTCTTCCTCATCTTGCGACGGATCTTGGGCCGGCGCGGTCTGGGCATGAGCGGTCGAATAGGCGCCAAAGGCGGCCAAACTCAGAGCGGCGAGTCCTGCATGCAGAAGGACTTTCGATTTTACAGACAACTTACCCTCCCTAGAAGATGAGTTATGTTCTTGGCTTGCTCAAGGTCACGGCACGCTGACGAACCAAGATTTGACTGGATAGGTACGTCTGGCGTGGAAATGGGCCGGTGGATATCCTTCTGTGCTACTGCAATCCGGGCGCGCGAACGCGCGGGCGGGCCGTACGATCAGCCGTAACCAAAGCTTGCGGAGGTTTCGGACATCCGCCGGTCGTGGCCAGACGTAATATCGTCGCAGGAGCGCCTCCGGCTGGGCGCGGGCCGCGCTCGCGCCTCTGGGTCCGCCGGGCCGGTCCGTGGGCTCGACGAGCCTGAGCGGCCAACCCAGCCCTGCCTCGCAGGTCCGAGAGGTCCCCGGATCCGATGACGCTCACGCCCCACGACACGTCCCATACCCCCCGCAATCGACGTCGAAACGCGCCGTTATTGGATTTATATGTCAACAGCTTTTCATTGGCAACAAACGCCTTCCGCATTGGCGCTGAGGCGACGCCGGTGTCGCCCGCCGCAGGAGCGCATCAGGCCTGCCCGCCGGCCTGTGACGCGAGCTGCGCCTTCAGCTCAGCCATGAAGCGCGATGCGCGACGACGGACGTCCTCGGGCGACATGCCGGGGCTGAAGATCCGCGAGCCGATCCCAAATCCAGATGCGCCCGCCGCCAGCCACGGGCCTACGGTCTCGGCCTGGACGCCCCCGACCGCATAGACCCTAGCGGCCGGGGGCAGGACCGCCCGCATCGCCCTTAGAACGCCCGGTCCGGCGAACTCGCCGGGGAACAGCTTGAGGATGTCCGCGCCCGCGCGCAGCGCGAGGAAGGCCTCCGTGGGCGTCAGAAACCCCGGCGCGGAAATGAGGCCGGCGTCCCGGGTGGCGCGGATCACGTCCGGGTCCGTGTTCGGCGACACGACGAGTTGGCCGCCCGCCTCCGAGACCGCGCGAACCATGTCGACCTCCAGCACGGTTCCGGCGCCCACGAGGGCC
>JBKBUS010000362.1:0-2517 GCA_046290035.1 Brevundimonas sp. | reverse complement strand
CGGCGCGCGCCGCGCTGGCGTCGGCGCGCGCCCGACCGATCGCGGCCCGTCAGGCGGCCGCCGAAGCGCGCCTGGGGCTGGAGGCCCTGCTCGGGCTGAGTCCGGGCGCCCTGGCCGACATGCTCGCTGAGCCGACCACGGAGTCGTCTGAAGCTCCTGCCGTGCGGGCCCTCGCCGCCCCGGCCTCGGTGCTCGCGCGCCGCCCGGACCTACGCGCCGCAGAGCTGGAGCTGATCGCCGCAGGAGCCGATGCGACGGCGGCGCGGCGCGATTTCTGGCCGACCGTTTCGCTCAGCGCAGCCCTGGGCGGGCAGGAGGTCGATCCCGAGACGCCCTTCACCGCCTCGGGGTTCCTGACCCAGCTCGCCGCCGGACTCACGGCCCCCGTGTTCACCTTCGGACGTCTGGAGAGCGCTCGCGACGCCGCCGACGCGCGTCGCATGCAGGCGGAGGTCGCCTATCGCCAGGCCGCCGTCGACGCCTTGTCGGAGGTGGAGACCGCGCTGGTCGCCCTCGCCTCGGCGGAGGCGCGAACCGCCACGCTGGAGGAGGCGGCCCAGGCGGCGGGGGACCAGGCGCGGCTGGCGGAGCGACGATATCGCGCCGGCGTCTCCCCCTTCCTGGAGGTTCTGACGGCCCAGCGGGCCGCCGCCGACGCCGAAGCCGAGCTGGCCTCGGCCCGGGGCGCGGCGCTGACCGCCTTCGCAAGGCTGAACGCGGCGGCGGGACTGGGCGCCCAGGCCTGATCCTGTCCTCCCCCGCGCGTGGGGGAGGAGATGAACCCTAACGGGCGTATGATCGGCCTTTGATTCGTCGTCCGAGGTCCCCATGAGCGTCGCATCCGGCCGCTTCCGCCTCGATCCCCTGCCGATCGTGATCGCCGCCGGGTTCGTGCTGGCGGCCGCCGCTCTGGCCTGGCCCGCTTTCCGCGAGGAGCGCTTCTCGGCGGCCGGGATGCTGCTGATCTGCGCGGCCGCCGCCGTCTGCCTGATCGGCGTGCTGGTCTTCGTCCGCAATCCCGCCCGGCGCCCTCTGGAGGACGCGGTGGTCGACGTGCTCGACGCGATGGGCGAGCCCGCGGCCCTGGTCTGGGCCTCGGGACAGGTGCTCGCCTTCAACGCCGCCTGGGTCGCCGCCAACGGCGCCCAGACCGCCCTCCCCCGGCCGAAGTCGTCCCAGGCCCTCTACATCGCCTTCGCCCAGGCCAAGCAGGGCGAACAGGGGCGGGCGATCCTGGCGGTCGGCGAGCGCGAGGTGGAGGTGCTGATCACCCAGGCGGGTGAAGGCCGGTTCCTGGTGCGCGAGGCGACGGACGCCCCGCTGCCCGTCGCGACCGTAGCGGCGCAGCCTGCGCGGGTGAACGGCGACGCGCGAGCCATGGCGGCGGGCGCGCCGTTCGGCTCGGCCGTGATCGCCGGGGCGGACCGGTTCTCCGGCCGCGCCATGGACGCCACCGAGGCGCTGTCGGTCCTGACCGGACCCGGCGCCGCGCGCGACGCCGCCTTCGGCCACCTGTTCGAGCCCAACGGGGTCAAGGCCGCGCGCGAGGCGCTGGAGCGCGGCTCGTCAGGCCCGATCGAGCTGACCGCCCGCGCCCACCCGGACCGGGCGCTGCATCTGTACGTCGCGCCCGAGGGCGACCAGCGTCGCATCTGGCTGTTCGACGTCACCGGCCAGAAGTCCATGGAGCTGCAGCTGTCGCAGGCCCAGAAGATGCAGGCGGTGGGCCAGCTGGCGGGCGGCGTGGCCCACGACTTCAACAACCTCTTGACCGCGATCCAGCTGCAGCTCTCGGGGCTTCTGGAGCGCCACCCCGTCGGCGATCCGTCCTACGAGGGGCTGAACGAGATCCGCCAGACCGCGCACCGGGCCGCCGACCTGGTCCGCAAGCTGCTGGCCTTCTCGAGAAAGTCCACGGTGCGCCGCGAGCGGCTGGACTTGGGCGAGCTGGTCGGCGAATTCGCGGTGCTGCTGCGCCGGCTGCTGCGCGAGGACGTGCGGCTCGAGACCGACTACGGCCGCGACCTGCCCCCGGTGCTGGCCGACAAGAGCCAGCTGGAGACGGCGGTCATGAACCTGGCCGTCAACGCGCGCGACGCCATGCGAGGCGTGGTGGCCCCTGGCTCCGGCGTCGTCACCATCCGCACCCGGCGGCTGAGCCGGGACGAGGCGCGAGCGCTCGGCTGGCTGGACGCCTCGACGGACGAGGTCGCGCTCATCGAGGTGGCCGACACAGGACCGGGCGTGCCCCCTGAGATCATCGACAAGATCTTCGAACCCTTCTTCACCACCAAGGCGGTGAACGAGGGCACCGGCATGGGCCTGGCCACCGTCTATGGCATCGTGCAGCAGGCGGGCGGCCATATCACCGTCAGCAATATCGAGGGGGCGGGCGCCGCCTTCCGGATCTTCCTGCCGGCGGCGGGCGAGGCGGAGCTGGCCGAGGTTCAGCCGGTCGAGGTCAAGGCCAAGGCGCCGCGCGACCTGTCGGGCGCCGGCCGCATCCTGTTCGTCGAG
>JBKBUS010000361.1:0-2519 GCA_046290035.1 Brevundimonas sp. | reverse complement strand
GTTGAGGTTGCGCGCGATGTTCAGGACCTCACGGCCCATGGCCTCCACGGCGCCGGCGCTGCGCGCCTCGGCGGCCTTGGCCTGTTCGCCGATCGCCTGGACCGCGCGCTCGATGCGCTCCAGCCGGCCCTCATGCTGGGCCGTCTCGAGCCGGCGCAGCATCTCCTCGCGGCTATCGGCGACCTGTCTCGACAGGGTCTCGGCCAGCTTCTCGAAGCGGGCGGCCTCGCGCGCGCCTTCCGGCTCGGTCCGGCTCTCGGCGGCGCGCAGGCGTTGGTCCAGCTGGCCGAAGGACGCCTCCAGCGACCGCAGCGCGTCCGACGTCCGGGCCTGCGCCTGGTCCAGACGCGCGCCCAGCTGCGCCAGCTGTTCCCCGCCGAAGCCCTGGGGCGCCTTGGACTGAACCTCCTCGACCCGCGCGCGTAGCTCGTTGAAGCCGGTCCGCTGACGTTCCTCGATGTCGTACAGGCGCGAGGCGAGCGCGCCCATCGACGCCTCGACCTTCTTGAAGGTGTCGGCGGTCTGGGGCTGCACCTCCTGCTCGATGCGGCGCAGGCGTCGGTGACCCTCGCGCAGCTCCTCGCCGATGTCGTCCATGCGGCGCCCGGTCGCCGCCAGCTGGGCGTCTTGGCCGTCCATGCGGCGCACCAGCCCTGAGACCGCCTGGTCGACGCCCTGGATGGCGACGGTGGCGCGGCGTTCCGACGCCTCCAGTCGCGCGGCGATCGCCTCCACGGACGCGGCGACCCTCTGCAGCGTATCGTCGGAGGTCCCGTAGGCGTCGTCGAGCCGGCGCGACCGGCTGCGGCGTTCAAAGACCTCGGCGGCGTGCGGGCGACGGGCCAGGGGGACGACTCCGTCCTCCTCGTCCTCGTCCAGGATCATGGTGTTCAGCCACTCGCCCAGCGTCATGCCGGAGCGGCGGGCGAGATCCTTGGCGATCTCACGCGCCTTGGGGTCGATCCCCTTCACGCTCCACGGCGCGGCTGCGCTCACTGATTCGCCTCCCGACCTTTGTCTGAAACGCTACCGGCCCAGATCAGGGGTGTAAACGCACGGTTAACCCCAATATGTGGTGGGGTCAGCTTGAAGCTGTGGACAGTCGCGCCCACGCCGTCCTTCCTCGCGCAGACGCGGTTAACGAAGCGTAAAACCTTAACGAGGGCTTACCCGCCAGTTGCGTCGGGCGAGCGGTCGCGCCATCTGCCGCCGATGTCGCTGACCGACACCCTGATCCTGCTCGGCCTGTCCGCGGCCCTGACCGTCTTCGCCGGATGGCGCGGGGCGCTTCCGCCCAACCTCAAGCGGGGCGTTCGTATGGTCCCCTGGCGCCTCGTCATGGTCCTGTCGGCCACCATCGGCTTCTTCGCCCTCGTGCATCTGGCCGCGCTTTTCGGCGCACCCACGCGCTGAGCGGAACCGGCGCGCGACCGCACGCGCTTCCCTCTCGTCCCCAACGTGAAGGAGAGCCAGATGTCCGACGCCCTGACCGCCGCCGACGCCGAGCGCGAGTTCTGGAAGCACTTGAAGGAGTCCAACACCGGCATGCTGGGCCTGGACCAGCCGGGCTACCACAGCCAGCCCATGACCGCCTTCCGCGAAGCCGAGACCGGAACGATCTGGTTCTTCACCCGCGATGACACCGATCTGGCGCGCGACGCGGCCCTGCCCGATCAGTCCGCGATGTTCACCTACGGCTCGAAGGATCAGGAGGTCTGGGCCTGCATCCACGGCACGCTGTCCGTCCACGGCCATGATCGCGAGATCATCGAGCGCTACTGGAACCCCGTGCTGGCGGCCTGGTACCCTGAGGGCAAGGACGATGCGCGCCTGACCATCCTGCGCTTCGACGGCGACGACGGCCGGGTCTGGGTATCCAAGGCGGGGCCGGTAAAGTTCGGGTTCGAGGTTCTGAAGGCCAATCTCACCAAGTCCGAGCCGGACGTGGGCGGCGTGGCGGACGTTCGCCTGGACTGACGTCGAAGAGCTGACCTCACGGGAGTTGAGGGTGACGGCGACGCCTGTCACCCTCGATCCATGTCCGCCGCGCTCCTCAGCTGTCCCACGGCCCCGCCGCCGCGTCCGGTCACGCCGGGTCTCTATCTCGTGGCGACGCCCATCGGGAACCTGCGCGACATCACGCTCAGGGCGCTCGACGTGCTGGCGGCGGCCGACCTGGTGCTGGCCGAGGACACGCGGGTGACAGGCAAGCTCCTGTCCGCCTATGGCTTGAAGGCCCGGCTGGAGCGCGCCGACGATCATTCCAGCGCGCGCGCGGCGGAGCGGGCGGTGGCCGCCGTCGCCGAGGGGCAGGTCGTGGCGCTCGTCAGCGACGCGGGGACGCCTCTGGTGTCCGACCCCGGCTACGTCGTCGCGCGGGCCCTGATCGAGGCCGGCCTGCCCGTCCATCCCATTCCCGGCCCCTCCAGCCTGCTCGCGGCGCTGACCGTCGCCGGCCTGCCGTCCGACAGGGTGCTGTTCGCCGGCTTCGCCCCGGCGAACTCGGGGGCGCGCCGGAC
>JBKBUS010000360.1:0-2553 GCA_046290035.1 Brevundimonas sp. | reverse complement strand
TTCGTACATGTCGTCGGCGGTGATCCCCTGGTTCATCAGGCGGTTGAAGCGCTTCTCGTCGACCTCCTCCATCTCCTCGAAGGTGTACCAGCTGTGGTACTCGGCCGTGCTCTCGCCCCAGAACAGCAGCGGCACCTCGAAGCGGACGGCCATGTGCATGACGCCCGAATAGATGCCGGTATGGCAATGCCAGCAGAAGTCGCCGCGCCGTTTGAAGCTCTCCAGCATCAGCTCGCGCACGACGTGGAAGTTCGGCGTGAACTCAACGACGTCACAGCCCAGCTGCTTGAAGACCGAGGTATTCAGCTCGTCGATCTTGGGCCGATAGCCCCAGTGGTTGTAGCGCACGACCAGAGGCTTCAGCTTCAGTGTCTTGACGATGTAATAGAGCTGGAAGACCGAGTCCTTGCCGCCCGAATAGGGGACGATGCAGTCGTACAGGCCCTTGCCCTTGTGGGTGGCCACGATCTCGTCCAGTTGGCGCTGACGGTCGGCCCAGTCGATCTTGTCCTGCTTGAACTCGACCTGCCGACAGACCGAGCAGACGCCCTCCTCGTCATAGGTGATGGTGTCGACCGTCTCGGGGGTCAGGCAACGGGTACATTTGCGCATGGTCATTCCGCGCCGGACGGGGAGGTCCGGCTTTCTTCTTCAAGGATCGTATCAAGGTTCGAGGCAATCGCCTCGATGCAGATGAAATCGACCAGATCATCGACCTCGTGCGCCTTGTGGCGGGCGCTTTCATAGCCGAGCGTCCGGGTGTGGCAGAAGCCCCGCTCGCGCCGCAAGGCCTCGACGGTCGAAACGTAGAGGGTGCCGTCCAGGCTGAACAGCGGCTCGATGTCCTGCCGGCGGGGCATGTCACCGAAGGTGGCTGAGGCGTAGGGGGTGATGGATCCGTCGTCCGTCTTGCGCACGGCGAAGGCCGGATGGGTGGCCTCCAGCTTCGACACGCCGACGATGGCGTCCGCGTCGGCGGCGACCATTTGCCGAAGGGCTGCGTCCACGTCGGACCCTTCGGTCAGCGGCGAGGTCGGCTCCAGCAGGACGACATAATCATAGACATCCCCGGCCTCGGCCAGCGTATCCAACGCATGCAGGATGAAGCCGATCGACGGCGCGGTGTCGCTGGCCAGTTCGGCGGGCCGCAGGAAGGGCGCGTCGGCCCCGTGCGCCACCGCGATCTCGGCGAATTCCTGGCTGTCGGTCGAGATGATCACCCGGTCGACATGGGCCGAGGCGCGCGCGGCCGCGATCGGCCAGGTCAGCAGGGGCTTGCCCGCCAGCGGCCGGATGTTCTTGCCCGGCAGGCCCTTGGAGCCCGCCCGCGCCGGAACGATCGCGAGAACGCGCTTGCCGTCGATCATTTCAGGCCCGTCCCGGCGATGTCGGGGGCCTTGACGAAGGGGGCACGGGCGCGCTGGACCGAGCGGTCCACCACCTTGTGGGCGAAGAACAGGGCCTTGGGATAGTTCAGGCCGTGGGCCTGCTGGCTGGCGCGGATCTCGTCATTTTGACGCACGATGCTGGCCGCCGTGCCACCGGTCGCCCCGCCCGAGCGCATCCGCACCCAGATGCTGGGGATGTAGAGCGACTTGACCCGCGCCACATAGAAGGCCCGCAGCATGAAGTCATAGTCCGCCGCCAGACGGTAGGTCGTGTCGAAGCCGCCGACCTTGTCATAGACGCTGCGGCGCAGGAACAGGGTCGGGTGGGCCGGGATGAAGCCGCGACGCAGGTTCTCGACCGTGGCCGGCCGCGACTTCCAGTGCCGTTCGATCTTCGACGTATCGACCGGATCGACATAGACCAGATCGCCGTGCACGGCCTCCAGCTCCGGGTCCGCCTCAAACGCCCCCATGACCTCGGAGAGTGCTTCCGGCGTGCAGTAATAGTCGTCCGAGTTGATGAAGCCGATGATCTCGCCGGTCGCCCGCGACAGGCCCTTGTTGTAGGCGTCGTAGATGCCCTTGTCGGGCTCCGACACCGCCGAGGTGACGCGCGCGCCGTCGCGGGCCACGATCGCCATCGTGTCGTCCTTTGAGCCCCCGTCGACGATCAGATACTCTAGGTCCGGATACGTCTGGGCGTTCACCGACGTCAAGGTGTCGCCGATGGTGCGGGCGCTGTTGTAGCTGGCGGTGATCAGGGAAAGCCTGGTCATGACTGTACTCCGGGTGCCGGCAGGGGCGGGGCCGCGCGGTCCTTGTCCGACAGGATCACCGTGTCCACCCCCAGCAGGGCGGGCAGGCGGTCGGCGATCGAGAACGCCTGTTCCGACGCCTCATCGTAGCCGCCGTCGCAGACATACTCAAAGAGGGTGTCTTCCAGCGCATAGAAGCCGTGAGCGTACTGCGCATCGATCCGGACCCAGCCGTCGGCGGGCGTCAGGGTCGTGGTCTTCAGCTCCAGCGTCGGATCGTCCAGATCCACGACGATGTCCACGATCCGGCCCTCGACTACACGGATCACCTTGGTCTGGGGCGAGGGTGCGCGCTGCACGTGCAGGCCGCGGAACACGCCCTGCCTCGAGAACGAGCGCTTCAGCACCAT
>JBKBUS010000359.1:0-2562 GCA_046290035.1 Brevundimonas sp. | reverse complement strand
CGGAACGCGGCCTCGAGACGTCCGAGCTGAGCCTGGACGGGGTTCGGCGTGTCGGCGTCGGCCGCGTCCAGATACATCCGCCGGTCCAAATGGACGATCCGGTCGTGCAGCCGGTCGGCCCGGACGCAGTATTCGACCAGCGCGATCGGCAGCTCCAGCGACGAGGGGGGATCGTCCAGCTTGCGCTCGGCCAGCCGATAGCGCGGATCGCAGGCGGCGTCGGGCGACATGTCCCCTTCCCTCACCGCACGCTGAACCAGCAGCCAGGAGGCGATCTGCATGAGGCGGGTCGTCAGCTTCATGCTTTCGCCGGCGTAGGCCAGCGCCCCGGGGCGGGACAGAAGCTTGGCTTCGCGTCGCCCTTCCCCGTCGAGATAGTCCGCCGTCTCCTCGACCAGCTCCATGCCTTCACGGAAGGTGCGGTCGAACAGCTCCGACGCGGCGAAGTCCGTCACGAGGGCGGCCCGGGACATCGGCGGCGAAGCATCGGAACTCATGGTCGAAAACATAGACATGGACGCGTGCCGAACTCCAGAGCGAGCCGCGGCCCGCGTTCGGCGACCGGGCCTGCAACGGTCGTGCCAGAGCCTCAGCCGCCGAGGTTGAAGAAGGCGTCCGCCGCCGATTTCTTGGCCGTCTTGGTCTGGATCGCCGCGTTGGCCCGCTGAATCTCGCTTTCCAGCACGAGGATGCGCGCCTTCAGATCCTCCACCGAGTAGGGATCCAGATCCTCTCGCGCGAGGGACGTCAGAATGTCCCTCGACGGGCGGGGCTCCAGGTCTTCGAACATCGTCACCTCCCCATGGCGCCGTGGCCGGACGTCGCCGAAACGCCTATCTGAACGCCCAACGGACGGGCTTGGCAACCTTGGGAACGGAGCATCGGCGTGCGGGTGATCGAGATCGAGGGCGGCAAGGGCCCGGCCGAGGCGCTGAGGGTCGCAGAGAGGTCGTCGCCCCGGCCGGGTCCAGGCGATATCCTCATCGACGTCAGGGCCGCCGGGGTGAACCGGCCGGATCTGCTGCAGCGGCAGGGGCTCTATCCCCCGCCGGCGGGGGGCCCGGATGTCTTGGGGCTGGAGGCGGCGGGGGTCGTCGCGGCGGTTGGAGAGGGTGTCGAGCGCTGGCGTGTCGGCGACCGCGTCTGCGCGCTTCTGGGCGGCGGGGGCTACGCCGAGCAGGCGGTCGTGGACGCCCGCCACGCCCTGCCCATCCCGCCGGACATGAGCGACGTCCAGGCCGCCGCCCTGCCGGAGACGGTCTTCACGGTCTGGGCCAACGTCTTCGAGGCGGGGGCGTTGAAAGCCGGCGAGACGCTGCTGGTTCACGGCGGGGCCAGCGGCATCGGCGTCACGGCGATCCAGATGGCGAGAGCGGCCGGGGCGCGGGTGATCGCCACCGCCCGGGGCATGGACAAGGCGCGCGCCTGCGCCGAGCTGGGGGCCGAGGTCGCCCTCGACGCCGCCGCGCCGGACTTCGACGCACGGCTGGACGCGGCGGGCGGCGCCGACGTGATCCTGGACATGCTGGGGGCCGGCTATGCGGAACGGAACCAGCGCGTCCTGAAGCCCGGCGGGCGCTGGGTGGTGATCGCGACCCTGACGGGGGCGGCGGCGCAGATCGACCTCATGCGGCTGATGCTGAAACGCCAGGTGCTGACCGGATCGACGCTCCGGGCGCGTCCGGCCGAGGAGAAGGCGCGGCTCACGGCCGAGATCGAGCGCAGGGTCTGGCCCTGGGTCGCGGCGGGCCAGGTGCGCCCGCCCATCGAAGCGACCTTCCCCTTGGCCGATGCGAAGAGCGCCCACCTCCGGCTGGAAGCGGGCGCCCATGTCGGCAAGATCGTGCTGACGGTCTAGATCACCAGCCCCAGCCGCCGCCGCGCACCGGCCGGAGCGACGAGATGCGGTCGTTGAAGCCGTAGTAGCTGCTCAGGTTCCGCACATCGCCGTCGAACACCTGGCACTGGCCGCCGAAGTTGGCGTCGGTGCAGGCTTCCCACCGTCCGTTCAGACGGAAGGAGCTGATGGAGTCGTTCAGGCCGAGGCGCGACAGATCGGTGATTTCGCCCCGCAGGGTTTCGGAACCGCCGGTGAAGTTGGCGTCGCGATAGACGGTGATGGAGCCGCGGCCGCCGCCATTGCCGCCGCCCCAGCCGCCGCCGTTCCCGCCGCCCCAACCGCCGCCGCCGCCGCCGCGAGCAGGACGCACGGACGATATACGATCGTTCAGGCCGTAGTCGACGAAGTTCCGGACGTCGCCGTTGATCCGCTCGCACCGTCCGCCGAAGCGGGCGTCTTCGCAGATCTCCCAGGAGCCGCGCACCCGCGCGGAGCTGGCCCGATCATTGAACATCGAGAGGAACGAGCTCTCGCTCGTCACCGTGGTCGAGGCCCCGCGATAGTCGGAGTCGGCATAGAAGGTGATCGACGCGCGGCCGCCATTACCGCCGCCCCAGCCCCCGCCGTGTGCGCCCCCGGGGCGGTCCTCGAACTCGCCGCGGTGACCGGGACAGACCAGCAGCCCGGCATCGTTGCCGAGGTCGCTGCGGGAGCAGCGAGCC
>JBKBUS010000017.1:0-11891 GCA_046290035.1 Brevundimonas sp. | reverse complement strand
GGCCTGCATCAGGTCCAGGCGGATCTGGCGCGCCAACTCGGCCGCGGCGCGTTCCTCGCCGTCCTGCTGGGCGGCGATGGCGGCGTAGGGCTGGTCGGCGGCGGCGTAGGTGGTGGTCACAACCTCGCGGCCGGTCAAGGGCGCGCCCCCGCCCGACGGGGTCAGGGTCCAGTCGCCGGTGACCACCAGCTCATAGCGAACGGCGGTGTCGTCGATCCGGCGTCCCAGCGGACGTCGCTCCTGCTCGACCGCGACCTCCAGCCTGTGGGTCGGTTGCGCTCCGGCGTTGCGGCCGAGCGCGTCCTCCAGTTGCTCGCGCAGTCGATAGCCCAGCCGGTCGTCCGGCGTGGAGACGGAGATGCGCGACAGGGCGCCCAGTTCGGGCTCGGCGTACAGCGGCGTGAAGCCGCAGCCGCCCAGCATGAACAAGGCCAGCGCGGCCGCCGCGCGGCGCATCAGGCGACCACCAGATTAACGATGCGGTCCTTGACCACGACCACCTTTCTGATGGTCTGGCCCTCCAGCTTCGCCTGAACGGTCTCGTCGGCCAGCACCAGCGCCTCCACCTGCGACGGCTCCATCCCGCGTGCCACGCGGATCTCGGCGCGCCGCTTGCCGTTCACCTGGATCGGCAGGACCACCTCGTCGTCCGCCGCCAGCGCCGGATCATAGACCGGCCAGGGCGCGTCGAGAACCATTCCCTCCATCCCCAGCCGCGTCCAGCCTTCCTCGGCCAGGTGCGGGGTGAACGGCGCGATCAGCCGGGCCAGCGCCGACAGGGCCTCGCCCCGCGCCGCGCCGCCCGCCTTGTCGTGGTCGCGGATCGTGGCGACGAAGGCGTACAGCTTGGCGATGGCGGAGTTGAAGCGGAACCCGTCCACCCCCTCGGTCACCGCCTTGATCGCCTTGTGCGTCTCGCGGATCAGGGCCTCGTCGGCCGCCGGATCGCCCGGCCTGTCGGCCTCATGCGCGTCGAACAGGGCCCAGGCGCGCTGCACGAACCGGCCCGCGCCCTCCAGGCCGCCGGCGGTCCACTGCACGTCCCGCTCCGGCGGGCTGTCCGACAGGACGAACAGCCGCCCGGCGTCGACCCCGTGGCTCTCCAGGATCTCGGCCGGCGCCACGACGTTCTTCTTGGACTTCGACATCTTCTCGATGTCGCCGATGGTCAGGGTTTCGCCCGTGGACAGCTGGCGCGCGCGCCGGGTCCCGCCCTCTGTCACGATCTCCACGTCCGTGGGCTCGACCCAGGCGCCGTCGGCCCGGCGATAGGTCTCGTGGACCACCATCCCCTGGGTGAACAGGCCGGCGAACGGCTCGCGCACGTCCATCAGGCCGGCGTCCGACAGCGCCCTCGAGATGAACCGGGCGTAGAGCAGGTGCAGCACCGCGTGCTCCACCCCGCCGATGTACTGGTCCACCGGCAGCCAGCGGTTCGCCGCCGCCCGGTCGATCGGGGTCTGAGCCTTCGGATCGGCGAAGCGGGCGAAGTACCAGCTGGAGTCCACGAAGGTGTCCAGCGTGTCGGTCTCGCGCACGGCCTTCCCGCCGCACGACGGACAGGCGACGTGCTTCCAGGTCGGATGCCGGTCCAGCGGATTGCCCGGGACGTCGAAGCTGACGTCCTCGGGCAGCACCACCGGCAGCTGCTCGTCCGGCACGGGGACCGCGCCGCAGCTCTCGCAGTGGATGATCGGGATCGGGCAGCCCCAATAGCGTTGGCGGCTGACCCCCCAGTCGCGCAGGCGATAGATGGTCGCCCCCTGACCCTGGCCCATCGACTCGATCTTCTCGATCGCCGCCGCCTTGGCCGCCTCGATGTCCAGTCCGTCCAGAAAGTCCGAGTGGAAGATGCGGCCCGGCCCGACGTAGGCTTCGTCGGCCACGTCGAAGTCGTCTCCCGCTCCGTCCGGCTTCACCACCGGAATCACCGGCAGGCCGTACTTGCGGGCGAAGTCCAGGTCGCGCTGGTCGTGGGCAGGACAGGCGAAGATCGCGCCCGTGCCGTACTCGGACAGGATGAAGTTGGCGATCCACACCGGCAGCTCGCGCCCGTCGAAGGGGTGGACGACCCTCAGGCCCGTATCGAAGCCGATCTTCTCCGCCTGCTCGATCTCCGCCTGGCTTGAACCGCCCTTCCTGCACTCCGCCACGAAGTCGGCCACCGCCGGGTTCGCCGCCGCCAGCGCTTGAGAGATCGGATGGTCCGGGGCCAAGCCGACGAAGGAGGCGCCGAAGAGCGTGTCGGGCCGGGTCGTATAGACCTCCACCGCCTCATGCCCCTCGGGGGCCGCGCCCTCGGCGAAGCGCCAGCTCATGCGCAGACCCTTGGACCGGCCGATCCAGTTCTCCTGCATCAGCCGCACCTTGTCCGGCCAGCGGTCCAGGGTGCTCAGGCCGTCGATCAGCTCGTCGGCGTAGTCGGTGATCCGCAGGAACCACTGGTTCAGCTTGCGCTTCTCGACCACCGCGCCGGAGCGCCAGCCGCGGCCGTCGATGACCTGTTCGTTGGCCAGCACGGTGTTGTCGACCGGATCCCAGTTGACGACCCCGTCCTTGCGATAGACCAGCCCCCGCTTGAACAGCTTCAGGAACCACGCCTGCTGCTTGCCATAGTATTCAGGATCGCAGGTGGCGAACTCCCGATCCCAGTCCAGCGACAGTCCCAGCAGCTTCAGCTGGGCCCGCATGTTGGCGATGTTGTCGTAGGTCCAGGCCTTCGGGTGGACCTTGCGCTCCATGGCGGCGTTCTCGGCCGGCATGCCGAAGGCGTCCCAGCCCATCGGGTGCAGCACGGCGAACCCCTGCGCCCGCTTGAAGCGCGCCACGACGTCGCCCATCACATAGTTGCGGGCGTGCCCCATGTGGATGTTCCCCGACGGATAGGGAAACATTTCGAGCACATAGTAGGTCGGTCGCCCGTCATCGGCCTGGGGCGCGGAAAAGGCGTTCGCCGCCTGCCATCGCGCCTGCTGGCGGGGCTCGGCGGTCTTCGGGTCGTAGCGGGCCACGTCGGGTCCTGGGGAGGAGAGGGTCGGTCGTTCCGGCTCAGCCGCCGGCGGCGAGGTTCAGCTGACGGGCGCGCGTCAGGATCGCGTTCTCAAGGTCCGCCTCGGTCTGGGCGGCGACGGGCGCCGTGGTCCACTGGCCTGCGGCGTCACGCACCTCCTTGGTGACGCTGACGTTAAGCGCGTCGGCGCGCAGACGACGGTCCAGGATGAAGACTGTCGCCTTGAAGCGCTCATTGGGCGCCTGGGGATTGACGTACCAGTCATAGTTGATGACCCCGCCCCACGGATCCGCCGTGGTCAGCGGCATGAACGAGAGGGTGTCCAGCGACGCGCGCCACAGGAACGCGTTCACGCCGATGCCGAGGCGCTCGGTCGCATCCACGGGTTCGCTGCGACCCCCGAGGCCGAGCCCTCCGCAACCCGCCAGACCCGTCGCCGTGAGCGTCATCGCCAGGGCGATCGAGGCGCCGCGAACCATGCCCATAGGTCTCATCTCCGTCGTGATCGAGGCCGTCCGGCCGTTCCGGCCGGGCGAGGCGCTCGTTCGGCGCCCCCGCGCCTTGATCCGTCTATAGCACGTTGAAAAGGGGCTCTGACAAGGCGCGGGGCGATCGCCGGGCGTGACGGGGGGGACACACGCGGCAGGGGAACCGCGTTCGACGACGGGGGTTTCATTGACCAGGGCTGTGGGAGGGATCAAATGCCTGTTGCAAAGACCGGCGCAGCCGGCGACGAGGGATGGCTTGGGATGCGCTTCGGCGGCCTGATCAGCGGTGTGGCGGCGATGCTCGTGATTGCGAGCGCCGGTGCGGCTGCGGCCCAGGCCTCCGGCGCGACTCCCGCGCCCACGGTTCGGGCCCCGCTGCAGCTGAACGAGGGCCGCGCCGCGCCACGTAGCCTTCGGTTCAATGAGAATGGCCGCTGGAGCCTGAACCTCAACATGCAGCAACCCGTCGGCCGCGAAACCGAGTGGGGCGATGTGGAGGCCGGCGCCTACTACCGGGTCAATCCGCGCCTCCGCCTGGGCGCGTCGGCGGGTCTCGGCCGTCCCGAGACCGATCCCGCCCGCGCCGCCGAGAGCGACCGTCGCGCTCAGCCGCGCGTCCGGCTCGAGTCCATCTTTCGTTTCTAGTCCGCGCTGAATGCACGCTGGAACGCGTCCACGCCGGCGATCCCGCTAACGCCGGATTCCTTCAGCCTGCCGACGTTCTCCGGCGCCAGCCCCCCCAGCGCCACGACAGGCAGGCGGATCGACCGCGCCAGGACCGTCAGGCCCGAGACGCCGATGGGCGCCCCCGTGGAGCCGCCGCCCGGCGGGAACACGGGGGAGACGAGCGCCATGTCGACGCCGGCCGACTCGGCGCGTCGAAGGGCGGCCGCGTCATGGCAGGCCGCGCTGATGAAAGCTCGGGGATTTTGGGCCCTGACGGCGGGAGCCTCCTCGATCAGGCGTTCCGGCAAGTGAACGCCGTCCGCCTCCACGACGCGCGCCAGTTCAGGATCCGCGGCGACCAGCAGCCTCACGCCGGCCTCAGCGGTCGCGGCTCGCAATCGCCGGGCCCATTCCTCCGCCTGCGGCCGACCGAAATGGCGCAGGATCACCCCCGCGCCGACGGGCAGGCGCGCCGCCGTGCGCCATGGCTCGGGCGTGCGATCCGGATCAGTGAGGAACCACAGCGGCGGGATGGGACGGCCGGCGGGGCTGACGCGAGCCGCGTCCCGGCCTAGATCAATTGCGGCGGACCACAGGGTCCTCGCTTCCGTCGACAGGGTCATGACCGATCTCTCGCCCGACCTTCAGGCCCCGTCCAGCCCGAGCGCGGCCGGCGTCGCCGAAGCCGTCGCCCGCGCCCGCCACCGGATCGCCAGGGCCTGTCGCGCCGCGGGCCGCCCGGAGGACGCCGTCGCCCTGGTCGCCGTCACGAAGACCCAGCCCGAACAGGCCGTCGACGCGGCGCTCGCCACGGGCCAGCGGGTCTTCGGCGAGAACCGGGTGCAGGAGGCGCAAGCCCGCTGGGCCGAACGGATGCCCTCCCTTCCCGACCTGCAGCTGCGCCTGATCGGCCCGCTGCAGACCAACAAGGCGGCCGACGCGCTCAAGCTGTTCGACGTCATCGAGACCCTGGACCGCGAGAAGCTGGCCCGGGCGCTCGCCGACGCCGGGACCAAGCTGGGCGTGCGCCCGCGTGTGCTCATCCAGGTCAACACCGGCGCGGAGCCGCAGAAGGCGGGCGTCCTGCCCGGCGAGGCTCCGGCCCTGATCGCGGCCGCGCGCGACCTGGATCTGTCGGTCGAGGGGTTGATGTGCATACCCCCGGTCGATGAAGCGCCGGGCCCTCATTTCGCCCTGCTGGCGAAGATCGCCGCCCGTGAGGGCCTGGACGTCCTGTCGATGGGGATGAGCGGCGACTACGAGACCGCGATCCGCTTCGGCGCCACCCATGTGCGGCTTGGATCGGCGCTGTTCGGCGCGCGACCTGCGCCCGCGCCTTGAACCTGCGGCGATTTTCGGCGTTTCCGGCCTTGGCGTGGCCGTATCGCGTCGCCATTGTCTAGGTCATGCCCAGCCCCAAGAGCCTGCTCATCATCGACGACGACGACGACCTGCGCGAGGCGCTGGCCGAACAGCTGGCGCTGCACGAGGAGTTCCGGCCGATCCAGGCCGCGACGGCCGCCGACGGGCTGAAGCTGGGGCGCGAGACGCGCGCGGACCTGATCATCCTGGACGTCGACCTGCCGGACATGGACGGGCGCGAGGCTTGTCGCCTGCTGCGCAAGGACGGCATCTCCACCCCGATCATCATGCTGACGGGCCAGACCTCGGACTCCGACGCCATCCTGGGGCTGGACGCGGGGGCCAACGACTACGTGGCCAAGCCCTTCCGCTTCGCCGTGCTGCTGGCGCGCATCCGCGCCCATCTGCGCAGCCACGAACAGTCGGAAGACGCCGTCTTCTCCATCGGTCCCTACGAGTTCAGGCCCGCCGCCAAGGTCCTGATCGACGCCAAGGGCAAGAAGATCCGGCTGACGGAGAAGGAGACGAACATCCTGAAGTATCTCTATCGCGCGGGCGCCAAGGCCGTGTCGCGCGAAGAGCTCCTGACGGAGGTTTGGGGCTACAACGCGGGCGTGACGACTCACACGCTGGAGACGCACATCTATCGCCTGCGCCAGAAGATCGAGCCCGAGCCCGGTCAGGCGCGGCTGCTGCTCACCGACACCGGCGGCTACCGACTTCAACCCTGAGCCGACACGTTAGCGCGCCTTGCGCGCCAGCCAGATGGTGGCGTTTCCGGTCGAGACGTCGTCGGCGACCTGATCCACCACCTCGAACCCGCCGCGCGCCAGCGCTGTCGCATAGGCTGTTCGATCGAGGCTGGCGTGGTAGAGCGGCGCGCCGTTCCAGTCGCCGAGGCGCTCATCGGCGCGATCGCCGGACGTGAACATGGCAACCCCGCCCTCGTCCAACCATTCCCCCATCCGCCCGATCAGATCAGCCTGCTCCGCCGGTCTTAGGTGAAACAGGCTGTGCCAGGCGATCACCGCAGCCGCCGGCGCGTCCGGCGTGAAGGTCCGCATGTCCGCCTCGATCCAGGTCTGGTCGGGCCAGACGGCGCAGGCACGGTCCAGCAACGGCCTCGACGCGTCGACGCCGATCACCCGGCGGCCGCGCGTGATCAGATAGCGCGCGACCGGCTCCCCGAATCCACAGCCGAGATCCAGGACAGGACCGTCGGGAGCCAGGGCCAGGAATCTGTCCAGCCAGGGCCGCTCGAGCAGGGTGGTCGAGCGCCGCGCGACATAATCCGCCGCGCCGTCGCGATATAGGTCCACGACCGCCGAGGCGGCGCGAGTCAGCGCATCAGGCGCCGACACAGGTCGTCCAGTTGCTCGAGCGACTCGAACCGAACCCTGAGGTCGCCCTTGCCGTCCCGGTAGTTCAACTGGACGCCTAGGCCCAGGATTTCGGCCAGGTCGTGCTCGAGCGCGGCGATATCCGGCGAGGTGTCGCGCGGGGCGGACCGGCCTGCGGAACGAGGCGCCGGCCCCTGCACCGCCTGACGCGCCAAAGCCTCGGTCTGGCGCACGTTCAGCGACTTCGACAGCACCTCTTCGGCCAACGCCTCCGGGTCCGGCGTAGTGACCAACGCCCGCGCGTGACCGGCGCTGAGCCGCCCGTCCGCCACCATTTCCAGCACGGTCTCGGGCAGCTGCAGCAGGCGCAGCACATTGGCCACGTGGCTGCGGCTCTTGCCGACCACGCCGGCCAAGGCATCCTGGGTGCGGCCGAAGCGGTCCATCAGCTGGCGATAGGCCTGAGCCTCCTCGACGGGGTTCAGGTCGGCCCGCTGGACGTTCTCGATGATGGCGACCTCGAGCACTTCAATGTCGTTCATCTCCCGCACGATGACCGGGGCTTCGGTCAGTCGTGCGGCCTGCGCGGCGCGCCAGCGGCGTTCTCCGGCGATGATCTGCCACGTCCCCGGCTCGCCCGGCTGCGCTCGCACGAGGATCGGCTGGAGCACGCCCTTGTCGCGGATCGAGGCGGCTAGTTCGTCCAGCTCCGCCTGGGCAAAGCGCCGGCGCGGCTGGTCGGGATTGGGGCGGATGGTTTCGATGGGGACCAGGCGCACGCCGCCCTGGGGCGCGACAGCGCCCGAGACCGGCGCCTCCACCGCGATGTCCTCGCCCAGCAGCGCCGACAGTCCGCGCCCCAATCCCCTCTGACGTTCACTCACAGGCGTCCCGCCCTCTTCTTCCTTAGGTCTCGTTGGCTCAGGCCGCGTGGCGGCGCTGTCGCTCGCGCGACACCACCTCGCGCGCCAGCCGGAGATAGGCCTGGCTGCCGGCGCATTTCAGATCGTAGATCAACGCCGGCTTGCCGAAAGACGGCGCCTCCGACACCCGCACGTTCCGCGGGATCACCGCATCGTACACCTTGTCGCCGAAGTGGGCCCGCACGTCGTTCGCGACCTGGCCCGACAGGGCGTTGCGCCGGTCGAACATGGTCAGGACAAGGCCCTGGATCTCCAGCGCGGGATTCAGGCTGCGCTTCACCATGTCGATGGTGCGCATCAGCTGGGACAGGCCTTCAAGCGCGAAGAACTCGCACTGCAGCGGCACCAGCACCGCGTCCGCCGCCGCCATGGCGTTCAGAGTCAACAGATTGAGCGACGGCGGGCAGTCGATCAGCACGTAGTCGTACCGGGTCTGACCGTCGCCCCAGCCCTGCTTCGCCAGGGCATCGCGCAGCCGATAGGACCGGCGGTCGGCGTTGGCCAGTTCAATCTCGATGCCGGACATGTCGGCGTCGGCCGGAATGATGGACAGGCCCGGGACGGCGGTCGCCACGGCCGCTTCATCGACGGCCCGCCCGTCGACGATGACGTCGTAAATGGTCACCCGACGTGTTTCACGTGGAACACCCAGGCCCGTCGATGCATTGCCCTGGGGGTCCATATCGACGATCAGCACCCGCTCTCCGATCGCCGCCAGGGCGGTGCCCAGGTTGATCGCCGTGGTCGTCTTGCCGACGCCGCCCTTCTGATTGGAGACGGCGAGAACTCGCGTGGGGCGCTCAGCGGACACGTCGAAGACTCCGGACGAGGACGAGACGGCCGCGGTCGTCGCTGGCCGAGGGAAGAAGCTCGGCTTCGAGATGCCAGGATCTCCGCGCCTGAAGCAACTCGTCCTCGGCGCGCTGTCCCTTCAGGAAGAGACCTTGTCCACCGGCGGCGATGTAGGGCTGTGCGTAACCCAAGAGCTTCTCCATCGGCGCCACCGCGCGGGCGGTGACCACGTCGACCTTCAGGCGCTGCTCCTCCGCTCGGCCGTTCACCACCGTCGCCGGCAGTTCCAGCTCGTCAACGATGGACTGAAGGAAGCGGCACCGCTTGCTCAGGCTTTCCACCAGCCAGACATGCCCCCCGTCCCGCCCCTTCAGAAGTATGGCCAGAACCACCCCCGGGAAACCCGCTCCCGCCCCGAGATCCGCCCAGGTCACGGCCTCGGGTTTCACGTGAAACAATTGCGCGCTGTCCCAGGCATGGCGGTTCCAGAAGTCGGGCAGACTGTCCGGACCCACCAAGTTCATCACCGCGTTCATTTCCACGAGCCGCGCGCGAAATCGATCGAGGTCGGCCATCGCGGCGTCGGTCGCCCGCGCCTTGGCCTGAAACTCATCCCGCGTCATCAGGCGGCGTCGGCCCGCTCGCTGCGGCGGACATGGGCCAACAGGGCCGTGAGTGCGCCGGGGGTGACGCCCTCGATCCGCCCCGCCTGCCCCAGCGTGGCCGGGCGGATGCGCGCCAGCTTCTCGCGCACCTCGGACGACAGGCCGCCGATGGCGCCATAGTCCAGACCGGCGGGCAGGGACAAAGCCTCGTCGCGCTTCAGCGCCTCGGCGTCCGCCGCTTGGCGGTCCAGGTAACCGGCGTAGGCGGCGTCGATCTCGACCTGCTCGCGGATGGAGGCGGGCCAATCCGCGATCGCGGGCGCGACAGCGGCGAACTGATCCAGCGTCACGCCGGGATAGGCCAGAAGGTCGAGGATCGACCGGCGCTGCCCGTCCGCATTGACGGCTACGCCGACAGCGGCGGCCTCCTTGGGCGTGAACCGCGTCTCGCGAGCCAGCCGCTGGGCGGCGGCCAGCGCGTCGGCTTTGGCGGCGTAGCGTCCGCGACGCTCGGCGCCCGCCAGTCCCAGCTCGACAGCCAGCGGGGTCAACCGTTGATCGGCGTTGTCCGCCCGCAGGGACAGCCGGTACTCCGCCCGGCTGGTGAACATGCGGTAGGGCTCGGTCACCCCGCGTGTGACCAGGTCGTCGATCATCACGCCGATGTAGGCCTGGTCCCGGCGCAGGACGAGGACGTCCTGCCCCCCCGCCGCCCGCGCGGCGTTGAGCCCCGCCATCAGGCCCTGCGCGCCCGCCTCCTCATAGCCGGTGGTGCCGTTGATCTGGCCGGCGAGATAGAGACCCGGCAGCGCCTTCACCTCCAGCGCCGCGCTGAGCTCTCGCGGATCGACATAGTCGTACTCGATCGCGTAGCCGAAGCGGAACACCTCGACCGCCTCGAGCCCTGGAATGGTGCGCAGGAACGCCATCTGCGTGGCGTCGGACACCGAGGTCGAGATGCCGTTGGGATACACGGTCGGATCGTCCAGCCCCTCAGGCTCGAGGAAGATCTGGTGCGAGGTCTTGTCGGCGAAGCGGACGACCTTGTCCTCGATCGAGGGGCAATACCGCGGGCCGCGGCCCGACAGACGCCCGCCGTAGACGGCGCTCTCACGGAGGTTCTCGGCGATGATCCGGTGGGTCTCTTCGGTCGTGTGCGTCACGCCGCAGGCGATCTGGGGGACGGTGATCCGGTCGGTCAGAAAGCTGAACGGCGCCGGCGCGTCGTCGGCCGCCTGCATCTCCAGCCGATCCCACGCGATGGTGCGTCCGTCCAGGCGCGCCGGGGTGCCGGTCTTCAGCCGTCCGAGCGCCAGCCCCGCAGCGTGCAGATCCTCCGCCAGGCCTGTCGACGGCGCCTCGCCGTGACGACCGGCGGGGATGCGGAGATCGCCCCGGTGAATCACCCCGTTCAGGAAGGTGCCCGTCGTCAGCACGACGGCGCCCGCCGTGAGCTCCCGCCCGTCAGCGGTAAAGACCCCCTGCACCCGCCCCGCGACCATCCGCAGCCGCTCGGCCGTGCCCTCGATGAGCGTCAGGTTCGGCGTCACCGCGAGCTCGGCCTGCATCGCCTCGCGGTACAGGCGGCGGTCGATCTGGCTGCGAGGACCGCGCACGGCCGCGCCCTTGGACCGGTTCAGCATGCGGAACTGGATGCCGGAAAGGTCCGCCATCCGTCCCATGAGGCCGTCGAGCGCATCGATCTCGCGGACCAGGTGCCCCTTGCCCAGCCCGCCGATGGCCGGGTTGCAGCTCATCTCCCCGATCGTGTCGAGGCGCTGGGTCAACAGCGCGGTGCGCGCACCCAGTCGAGCGGAGGCCGCGGCCGCCTCGCAGCCCGCGTGACCGCCGCCGATCACGATTACATCGAACGAAAGGGAGGTCGTCATAGGCGGCGACACATAGGCGATACGGCCGGGAATCTCCAGACTGAGCGCCAGTGTGTTTCACGTGAAACACGCTGCCGACGCGCGCGAGCGTCACTTTCCGATGCAGAAGTTGGCGAAGACCTCGCCGAGGATCTCCTCCACCCCCACCGCCCCCGTGACCGAAGCGATGGCCTCGGCCGCGCGACGAAGATCTTCTCCGGCGAACTCCGGCGCATCGGCCAGGTGATCGCGAGCCGCCAGCACCGCCGTGCGGGCCGCTTCCAGTCGTCGGCGGTGCCGCGCGCGGGTCACCGGGGGGAAATCCGCGCCCGACAGGGCCGTGGTCACCCGCTCGGTCAGGGCGGCGCGCAGCGTCTCCAACCCGGCGCCGGTCGTCACGCTCACCGAGACTCCCTGGCCGGCCGGAAAGCCCAGATCGGCCTTGGTCCAGACGACCAGATCGTCCGGCCGGGCGAACTCCGCTGCGGCCCCCTCAGGGTCTCCAGGCGCCCGGACCCACAGACGCAGGTCCGCCGCCTCCGCCCGCGCCCGCGCCCGGCGCACGCCTTCGGCCTCCACCATGTCGTCGCTGTCGCGCAGGCCCGCCGTATCGGAAAGGATCGCGCGATAGCCGCCGAGCGACAGCTCTGCATCCAGCACATCCCGCGTCGTGCCCGGGATCGGCGTGACGATCGCGGCCTCGCGGGCGACGAGGGCGTTGAACAGCGAACTCTTTCCCGCGTTGGTCTCCCCGATGAGGACGATGCGATAGCCGTCGCGCACACGCTCGCCCCGGACCGCGTCGCTCAGGGCCGCGTCGAGGGCCGCGATCAGCTC
>JBKBUS010000358.1:0-2581 GCA_046290035.1 Brevundimonas sp. | reverse complement strand
TCCTGAACGCGCGCATCCGCAAGGCCTGGCTGAAGGGCGGGCTTCGCGTCGGCCTGATCGGCGAGCGGGCCGAACTGACCTACGACTACGACTTCCTGGGTCACGGGTCGAAGACCCTGTCGCGCCTGCCCAAGGCCGCGGCCGACGCGCTTGGCCAGGCCGAGCGGCCGATGATCATCGTCGGCGCGGGCGTGCTGGCCGGACCGGACGGCGCGGCGACCCTCAACGCCGTCGCGCGCCTGGCGGCCAAGCTCGGCGTGGTCAAGGACGGCTGGAACGGCTTCAACGTGCTGCATACGGCCGCCAGCCGCGTCGCCGGCCTGGACATGGGCTTCGTCCCCGGCGAGGGCGGCCTGTCCGCCGTCGACATGGTCAAGAAGGGCGCGCTGGACGTGCTGTTCCTTCTGGGCGCCGACGAGATCGACGCCTCGGCCACCTCGGCGTTCAAGGTCTATCTGGGCAGCCACGGGGATCGCGGCGCGCACGGCGCGGACGTCGTCCTGCCCGCCGCCGCCTGGGCCGAGAAGCCGGGCCTCTACGTCAACACCGAGGGCCGGGTGCAGATGGCCGAGCGGGTCGTCTTCCCCAAGGGCGAGGCCAAGGAGGACTGGGCCATCCTGCGCGCCCTGTCCGAGCGCGTCGGCCACACGCTGCCCTATGACAGCCTGGACCAGCTGCGGGCCAAGCTGATGGCGGACCATCCGACCTTCGGCCGCGTCGACTATCTGGCGCCGGCCCAGAGCTTCAAGGTCGAAGCCCTTGGCCAAAAGGGCGAACTGGGCGATGTGGCGTTCCGCTCGCCGATCACGGACCCCTATCTGATGAACCCGATCCAGCGCGCCAGCGCGACGATGGCCGAGCTGAGCGCCCAGCGCTCGCAACCGGCCCTGCTGGCGGCGGAGTAAGCCATGGACTTCTGGACCACCCCCCTCGGCTGGACCCTGATCACCACCGGCGGCATCCTGCTGGTGACGGTTGGCATCCTGATCTCGCTCGCCTTCCTGCTGCTCGCCGACCGCAAGATCTGGGCGGGCGTGCAGCTGCGCAAAGGGCCCAACGTCGTCGGCCCCTTCGGTCTCCTTCAGTCGTTCGCCGACTTCTTCAAGTTCGTGCTGAAGGAGGTCGTGATCCCGGCCGGCGCCGACAAGGCGGTGTTCCTCCTGGCGCCGCTGATCACCTTCATCCTGGCCTTCATCGCCTGGGCGGTGGTGCCGTTCGCGCCGGGCTGGGTCATCTCGGACCTGAACGTCGGCATCCTCTACATCTTCGCGATCAGCTCGCTGGGCGTCTACGGCATCATCATGGGCGGGTGGGCTTCAAACTCGAAGTACCCGTTCCTGGGATCGCTGCGGTCCGCCGCGCAGATGGTGTCCTATGAGGTCTCCATCGGCCTGGTGATCATCAATGTGATCCTGCTCGCCGGCACCATGAACCTGACCGCCATCGTGACGGAGCAGGGGGGCTGGATCTGGAACTGGTTCGCCTTCGGCGGCGGCGCCGACACCTGGCCGACCGTGCTGATCATGTTCCCGATGGCGATCATCTTCTTCATCTCGGCGCTGGCCGAGACGAACCGCCCGCCGTTCGACCTGCCCGAGGCCGAGTCCGAGCTCGTGGCCGGCTATCAGGTGGAGTACAGCTCGACCCCGTACCTGCTGTTCATGATCGGCGAATACGCCAACATCGTCTTCATGTGCGCCATGATCAGCCTGCTGTTCTTCGGCGGCTGGCACCCGGGCTTCCCGACCGACTTCCTCCAGGCCTGGCCGGAATTCTGGGCCAACCTGTTCTACTTCCTCGTTTTCGCCGCCAAGATCGTCTTCTGGTTCACGATGATCGCGATGGTGAAGGCGTTCGTGCCGCGCTATCGCTACGACCAGCTGATGCGGCTGGGCTGGAAGATCTTCCTGCCGACCTCGCTGGTGGCTGTGGCCGCCGTTTCGGCCTGGCGCGTGTTCGTGGTGGGGGCGTGATGCGCGTCGTCGCCCTCCTGATCGCCGCCCTCTCGCTCACGGCCTGCGCGCCGGCCTATGAGGCCATGCCGCAGAGCTCCTACCAGTGGGAGCGCCGCCAGCAGGAGATCGAGTACCGCGAGGCCGAGCGCCGGCGCCTGTGCGCCATGATGGACAAGACCACCGAACGCTACGAGCGCGACTGCACGCGCCCCGGAGATCCCGACTGATGTTCACCCGTATCGTCCAGGCGACCAAGGGCGCGATGATGCTGGACGTCATCGGCGCCATCGGCCTGTCCGTGAAGTATATGCTCAGGCCCAAGGCCACCGTGAACTATCCGTTCGAGCGCAACCCCCTGTCGCCGCGCTTCCGGGGCGAGCACGCGCTGCGCCGCTATCCGAACGGCGAGGAGCGCTGCATCGCCTGCAAGCTGTGCGAGGCCATCTGCCCGGCCCAGGCGATCACCATCGAGTCGGAGCCGCGCCCGGACGGCAGCCGCCGCACGACCCGCTACGACATCGACATGGTCAAGTGCATCTACTGCGGCCTGTGCCAGGAGGCCTGCCCCGTGGACGCCATCGTCGAGGGGCCGAACCAGGAATTCTCGACCGACACGCGTGAGGAGC
>JBKBUS010000357.1:0-2615 GCA_046290035.1 Brevundimonas sp. | reverse complement strand
CGGGCTGACCTCGACGGCGCCCAGCGCCATGGCCGGCTCCAGCCCGATCCTGCTGGTGATCCCCAGGCGGCGACCGGCGCGGGCGACGGAGTCGCGCCCCACCTCGTCGGCCACGCGGGCGGCCACGGTGTTGGTCGACTGGGCCACGGCGTCAGCCAGGGTCATCGGGCCTGAGAAGGTCCCTGAGTAGTTGCGCGGCTCCCACGCCCCGATCCGGATCGGCTCGTCCACGACCGGGGTCTGGGGCGTATAGCCGGCTTCCAGCGCCGCCAGATAGACGAACGGCTTGAACGCCGAGCCGGCCTGACGGCGCGCGTCGACGGCGCGGTTGAACTGGCTCTCGGCATAGGAGGCGCCGCCGATCAGGGCCCGCACCCGGCCCTCGCCGTCCAGGGCGACCAGCGCCGCCTGCTCCACGCCCCGGCCGCCGTCGCGCTCCAGGATGCGTCGCACGTTGCGCTCGGCGGCGGTCTGCAGCGTCAGGTCCAGCGTCGTCTCGACGATCAGGTCCTCGGTCGGCTCGCCGACCAAGCCGCGGATCTCCTGGTCCAGCCAGTCGATGAAGTACTGGGCGTGCTGCGTGGCCAGGGTGCGCGACACCCGAACGGGCTCCAGCGCGGCGGCGCGGCGCTGTTCGGGCGTGATCACGCCCGCGTCCTCCATCTCGTCCAGAACCACGGTGGCGCGCGCGGCGGCGCGTTCGCTCTCGGAGACCGGGGAATAACGCGACGGCGCCTTCAGCAGGCCCGCCAGCAGCGCCGCCTCGCCGACCGTCAGGTCCTTGGCCGACTTGTCGAAGTAGCGCTGCGACGCCGCCTCGATGCCATAGGCGCCGGCGCCGAAATAGACCCGGTTCAGATACAGGGCGAGGATCTCCTCCTTGGAGAACTTCATCTCCAGCCAGACCGCCAGCATCAGCTCCTGGGTCTTGCGCCGCAGGTTCTGATCCGGCGTCAGGAACAGGTTCTTGGCCAGTTGCTGGGTGATGGTCGAGCCGCCCTCCACGACCCGGCCGGCGCGCATGTTGCGCACCACCGCCCGGCTCATGCCGATCGGATCGAAGCCGGGATGCCAGTAGAAGCGCCGATCCTCGATGGCGATGAAGGCGGCGGGCACATAGTCGGGCAGCTGGCTGAGGTCGGCGGGCGGCGCCTGCTGCGACCCTCGGGTGGCGATCAGGGCGCCGTTCCGGTCCAGGTAGGTGATCGAGGGCTGGCGATCGACGTCATAGAGCGCCGAGGTGTCGGGCAGGCCGCGGGCGAACACCGCGAAGAAGACGACGAGAAAGATCAGTCCCCAGACGCCGATCACCGCGCTCCAGTAGAGCGCGCGTTGCAGCGGCGTGCGGCCGCCCGATGCTCGTCCTGACGCCGGACCCGCCATCTCGTCCCCTGAACCCTGTTCTTCCGCCTATCTAGCGCGTCCGCCCGAACGCGGAAACGCCCCCGTCACATCAGCGTGAGGGGGCATTCCGCCGAAACGATGACGCGGAGCGGCTTCAGTCTAAAAAGGCGTTCACCTCGGCGGCGAAGACCTCCGGCTGGTCCAGCATGATGAAGTGGGCGCTGTCGTCGATGCGCTTCAGCTCCGCCGACGGCAGGGTCGCGAACGAGGCGCGATAGATGCCGTCGGTCATCTCCGGCGTCATGCCGGGCGCGTTGAAGGCGACGTAGAGCACCTCGACCGGGGCGGTGATGTTGGGCAGCTCGGGCCGCAGGTCGGTGACGATGAGCTCGCGATAGGCGTTGGCGCTGGCGGTTCGGTCGCTGCGGCGGGCGTGGTCCAGAGGACCGGCGCGCTGGGACTCCGTCGCGATCATGCCGGCGAGGGTGGCGCTCAGCTGCGCGTCATAAGCCTCTGCCGGCGCGGCCAGCATGCCGGCGCGCACCTGGTCCGCGACGGGCGCGACACTCTCGGCCGTCGCGGTCGGGCCGCCGAACATCGGCCCCATGAAGGGGATCATGTCGACCACCATCAGCTTGCCGACGCTGTCGGGGTGGCGCGCAGCCAGCATCATGCCGATCGTGCCGCCCATCGAGTGGCCGATCACCACCGGCTTCTGCAGGCCGTGCTCGGCGATGTAGCGGGCCAGCTCCTCGGCCACCGGCGCGGCCACCGGCCCTTCGGCGTTGTCCTCCACCGGCGCGCCGGCGAAGCCCTGGATGTGCAGCGCGTGGACCCGCCAGCCCGGCTCCAGCCGCTGGACCAGGCCGTTGAACACGTCCGGGTGCGACGACAGGCCCGGGATCAGGATCAGATCGCGGCCGGGGGCCGAGGCTTCGCCTTCGACCCGCACGTGGAAGCGGCCGGATTCGAACGGCGCATGTCGGTGGCCGTGCGCGGCCGCGTCATGGGCGTGCGCCTCATGCTCCTGGGCGAGGGCGGGGCCGCAGGCCAAAGCGAGCGCGGACGCGGCGATCAGAGAAGCGGTGCGGATCATGTGGTCATCTCCCTTGTCGGCCGCCTTGTCCCGCATATACTTTGTGTTGTAAAGCACTTTGTACCCTCCGCTCGCGAGGTCGGACGAGGCGGTGTAGACAGGCCGCATGAAAGACGCCGCCGCCGACGCCGTAAAGCCGACCGCAACGCCCGAAGCCGCCGCGCCGCCCGCGCGC
>JBKBUS010000016.1:0-12221 GCA_046290035.1 Brevundimonas sp. | reverse complement strand
CATGTTGAGGAACGACGCCTACTGGTTCCTGAGGCTCGGCGCCGCCATCGAGCGCGCCGACAACACCGCGCGCCTCCTGGACGTGAAGTATCATCTGCTGCTGCCGCCCGGCGAACGGGTGGGCGGACAGCTGGACTATTTCCAGTGGACGACCCTGCTGCGCGAGGTCTCGGCGCTCACGGCCTACCGCTGGGTCTATCGGGAGTCGGTCCAGCCGTGGCTGGTGGCCGACCTGCTCGTCCTGAACCGCCAGATGCCGCGCTCGCTCGCCAGCTGCCAGGCGATGATCGTCAGCTATCTCGAGCGCCTGGCCAGCGACTACAATCGGCGCGGCCCGGCCCAGCGGCTCGCCGGCGCCCGGCTGAACGCCTTCAACGAGGCCAGGATCGAGGACATCTTCCAGTCGGGCCTGCACGAGTACATCCAGCGCTTCCTGGTCGAGAACAACGCCTTGGCCGAGGCCGTCCACGACCAGTACCTGGTCTGAGCCCATGCGCATTCGTATCGATCACGCCACCCGCTACGCCTATCAGGGCCCAGCCCGCTTCATCATCCAGATGCTGCGCCTGACCCCGCGCTCCGACGATGTGCAGCAGGTCCGCGCCTGGTCGGTGGAGACCGACGTCGACGCGCGGCTGAGACGGTCCGAGGACGCCTTCGGCAACATCGTGCACGCCCTGTACACGGAGCGGCCGTGCGAGGCCCTGACGATCCGGGTGGCGGGGGAGGTGCACACCTCCGAGACCGACGGCGTGCTGAAGGGCGTGCGCGAGCGCCTGTCGCCGCTGGTGTTCCTGCGCGAGACGCCGCTGACGCGGCCGGACGCGGCGCTCATCGACTTCGCCGAGTCGATCGGGGAGGGCTCCGACCTGGATCGGCTGCATCGGCTGATGGGCGAACTCAACGCGCGGATGGCGTTCCGGGTCGGCGCGACCGACGCCGGCCATGCGGCGGCGGACGCCTTCGCCCAGGGCGAGGGCGTGTGCCAGGACTACGCCCAGATCTTCATCGCCTGCGCACGGCGCCTGACCATTCCCGCCCGCTATGTCTCCGGCCATCTGTGGCGCGCCGACGGCCAGGAGGAGCAGGAGGCTGGCCACGCCTGGGCCGAGGCCTTCGTCGAGGGGCTGGGCTGGGTCGGTTTCGATCCCGCCAACGGCGTCTGTCCGACCGAGGCCTACGTGCGGGTGGCGACGGGGCTCGACAGCCTGGGCGCATCGCCGATCCGCGGGGCCAGCTACGGCGGCGGCGCCGAGACCCTGGACGTGCGCCTGACCGTGCGCCAGGTGCAGCAGCCGCAACAGCAGCAGCAACGTCAGACGCCCGGCTTCGGATGGTAGCGGCGCGGCGGGAATCAGCTAGCGTCCGCCGCATCGAGGGAGAGCGGTCCGCGTGACCTATTGCGTCGGCATGCTGGTGGAGGAGGGGCTCGCCCTCATCGCGGACACGCGCACGAACGCGGGCGTCGACAACATCTCGACCTATCGCAAGCTGCACGTCACCGAGGTTCTCGGCGAGCGGGTGCTGGGCGTCGCCACCGCCGGCAATCTGTCTGTCACCCAGACGGCGCTCGCCATGGTGGCCGAGGGCGTGAGGCTGCCCGACGGCGAGGCCCCCGAGACGCTGGAGACCGTCCCCACCCTCTTCCGCGCCGCCCAGCTGATCGGTCACGCCATCTCCCAGGTGAGGGCGTCCTTCTCGTCGCAGATGCAGGCCGACGCGGTCGACACCGGGGCCACCATCCTGCTGGGCGGCCAGATCGGCGACGGCAAGCTGGGGCTCTATCTCATCTACGCCCAGGGCAACTTCATCGAGTGCGGCGTCGAGACCCCTTATCTGCAGGTGGGGGAGCTCAAGTACGGCAAGCCGATCCTGGATCGGGCGCTGCGCCACGACACGCCGCTGGACGAGGCGGTGAAGCTGGGTCTGATCTCCTTCGACTCCACCATCCGCTCCAACATCGCTGTCGGCCCGCCGTTCGACCTCATGGTGCTGAAGCGCGACGCGCTGCAGAGCTTCCAGAAGCGGATCGAAGCGGACGACGACTACTTCCGCGACCTGGGCCGTCGATGGTCCGAAGCGCTGGCGGCGGCGCACCGGGCAATGCCGGCGCCGCCCTGGCTCGGGTGAAGCGTAGCGGCGGCCGCGCGAAGCGCCTATTTGGCCAGCCATGACCAAGGTCCTGATCATCGGCGCCGGGCACGCGGGGGGGACGGCGGCGGCCATGCTGCGCCAGTACGGCCACGAGGGGCCGATCGTTCTGGCCGGAGAGGAGCCGGAGCCGCCCTATCAGCGCCCGCCGTTGTCCAAGGCCTGGTTGAAGGGAGAGGCGGGAGCCGAGGATCTCTACCTGCGCCCCGAGAGCTTCTACGCCGAGCAGCACATCGATCTGCGGCTGGGCGTCCGCGCCGAGCGGATCGACGCGTCAGCGCGCACGGTCGTCTTCGCGGACGGGACGACGGAGACCTATGACGCCCTGATCCTCGCCACCGGATCGGTGTCCCGCACCCTGCCGGTACCCGGCGCCGACCTGCCGGGGGTGCTGTCCCTCCGATCGATGGCGGAGGCCGAGGCGCTGAAGGCGCGGCTGGAGCCCGGGCGGCGCCTGCTGGTGATCGGCGGCGGCTTCGTCGGCCTGGAGGCCGCGGCCTCGGCGCTGGCGCTGGGCTGCGAGGTCACGGTGATGGAACGGGCGCCTCGGCTGCTGTCGCGGGTGGCGTCGGAACCGATCTCCACCCTGCTCGCCCGGCGTCACCTCGCCGAGGGGGTCGACCTCTGGCCGGGCGCCGAGATCATGGATCTGCGTCCCTATCCGCCGGAGCCGGGCGATGATCGCCCGCGCATCGGAGCGCGCACCGAAGGGGGCGGCATCGGCATGGGCCATGTCGTGCTCGTCGGCGTCGGCGCCGACGCCTGCGACGCGCTGGCTCTGTCCGCGGGACTGACCTGCGACGGCGGGGTGGTCGTGGACGAAGCGGCGCGGACCTCCGACCCCGCCATCTTCGCGATCGGGGACTGCACGCGACGCCCCTCCGCCCTGCTCGGCGAGGGGCTGTTCCGTCTGGAGAGCGTGCCCAACGCCCTGGAGCAGGCCAAGCAGGCGGCGGCCGCGATCGTCGGACGCAGCCCTCCACCGCCCGAGGTCCCGTGGTTCTGGTCCGATCAGTACGACCTGAAGCTCCAGATGGCGGGCCTGCCCGGCGCCGCCGACCGGATCGTCACGCGGGGCGACCCGGACGCGGCTCCCTTCGCCGTCTTCCACCTGAAGGGCGACCGGCTGGTCTGCGTCGAGGCGGTGAACGCCCCCGCCGAATTCATGGGCGGCCGCCAGTTGATCGCGAAGGGAACGCCCGTCGACGCCGCCAAGCTCGCCGACCCGTCGATCTCGATGAAGGCCGTGGCCGCCTGATCTCCTCCCCGCCAGCGGAGGAGGCATGAAGGACGATCAGCCGACCTGATAGGCCCAGGTCAGCTCCACCGTCTGACCGGCGGGCACTTCGATCCGCCAGGTCAGCTCGTTCCTTGGGTTGCGCGCGCTCGGATGGCTTTCCTCCAGAATGCGGAAGCCGGTCTCGAACTGGCCTGAGGGCACGATCTCCACCGTGATCGGGACCGCTTTGCCGTTGCGGATCGTCGCGGCCATGCCGGTCCGACTTGGCCCGAAGCCGCCGCCGTCAAGCTTCGGGCCCTGCTGGAAGTCCACGACCCGGGGCTGAATTTCCACATCCCGCGCGGCGCCGAGCCCCAGCGTCAACGGCAGGCCGATCGGATTGTCGACGAAGGTCGTCGTTCCGGACGCCATGCGCATCCCAGCCACATCCTCCATCACCAGCACACGCCCGCCGGGCAGGGCGCGGCCCAGACCTTGCTCCGGCGTGTTCAGGCTTTCGAACGTCACCTGCGGGGACCCGCCGCCGCTGGTCCGCCCGTTGTAGGCCGAAATCCAGGTGCGGTAGAGCCGCCGGAAGCCGACCGTCGGCTGGTCGATGAACTGCACCTGCTTGGTCTGGCGCGCGGCGACGGTCACCGGTTCGCCGAGCGTGTAGAGCTTGTAGTCGCCGAGGTCGGACTCCTGCGGCCGGGGTGGAGCGCCGGGCGCGGGCGGTGGGGGCGGGGCCGGCGGGGGCGGCGGGGCCATAGCATAGGCCCGGCTGCCCGTGACGACGATCTCCTCGACGTCCGCGAGGCCGAAACCCGGCACGTCGGTCGTCGTATCCATGGGCCAGCAGCCGCGCGGGCGTGAGCGCACGATCGGCTGGACCGGTCGCGTCTCCCCGCGCCGGTTCAACTGCCCGGCGACGAGTTGCAGCTCAACGCTGTCGAAGGTGGTCGCCCCGCTGTTGGTCAGGGTGATCCATCCCTCCAGCGACAGAGTCTCGCCGTCCGCCGACGGCGTGGCGACATAGTCCGCCGACCACTGCAGCCCGGTCGCCAGATAGGCCAGGGTGACCTGATGCCGTCCCGCGCGCTCGGCGTGGGTCCGAAGCGACAGCACCGGCTGATCCGTCAGCCCTTGAGGCACGTCGTCGAAGACCAGCCGCTCCGGCTGGCCGGAGCACTGTAGCGCCTCGAGCCGCCCGTCGATCTCCAGCACCACGCCGTTCGATGCGGCGCGCAGCACGCCGACGTCGGTGGTCTCCTCGCCGGTTTCGGGGTTGGTCCGGACACGCTGGACCACCTCGCCCACCGACCGCTCGATCAGCGATCCGGGGCTGAGCAGATCGAAGTCGGTGTTCTGTTCGGTGATGCGCGCGGGCAGGCCGTCGATGACCACCGAGGCGGTGATGATGCCGTCCGCCACGTTCTCGAAGCGGATCACGCCTTCTCCCGCGGGCACGTCGAGCGTCCGCGTCTCCACGATCATCGCCAGGCCCTGCTGCCTTAGCGCCGGAGACCCGCGCATCTGGAACAGCATGGCCGTATCGACCGGCTGGGCCCGATAGATCACGAGGTCGCGCGCCTCGGGTCCCGGCGAGACGGACACCGTCTGCGACGCCGCCGGCGCGCCCATGGCGGCCGCCAACGCCACAGCGGCCGGCAGGATCAGTCGGAGCGAACGCACCTTCGCGCCCTTCACTCGACCTCGAAGGTGGCGGTCAGCCGTGTCGAGCCGTTCGCCGGGACCCGCACCTGCCAGACGCGGGTGTCCGCGTTCGGCCGTTCGCTGGTCTGGCTCTCGGCGAGCACGCGACCCGCGCGGCCCAGACCCGACTGGCGCAGTTCGACCGTGACGGGTTCGCGCCGCGCGTTCCGGACCACATACTCCATCTCGTAGCGGGTGCGGGCGTTGTTCTGGTCGATGCGGACGACCTCGCTGTTCAGCACCGTGGGCTGGGCCGTCACGTCGAAGGCCGAACCGGTGGTGATCGCGACTTCGGCGCCGGCGGAGGTGTGACCGATCGAGTCCTCGCCCACGAAGCGCGACTGGCCGCCGACGTCGTCCATATAGACCCGCACGACTCCTCCCGGCAGGGCGCGGCCCAGGCCGGTGGCGCGGCTGTTGTCGAACACCACCGCGACCGAGGCGCTCTGCGGTTGGTAGCTGCCGAAGCCGGAGAACTCCGAGCGGTAGCGCTTGCGCGCCGGGACATCCGTAGCGGCGTAGAGGCCGACCTGCTTGGTCTGGTTGTTGGCGACCGTCACCCGCTCCGGGATCGGGTAGATGTAGTAGTCCGCCAGCCCCTCGGCGTCGTCGCTGTCCGTCCCGTAGTTCTGGCCGCCGTAGTTGCCGCCGAGCCCCGAGATCATGTTCAGATCGCCCGCGACGAGGCGTGTGTTGGCGTCGGTGAAGGTCGCGCCCGAGGTGTTGGTCAGGGTGATCCAGCCGGTCAGGTCCATGCGCCCGGCCGCCTCGTCGAAGTCGATGACGTAGTCCGCCCGCCAGCTGAGCCCGGTCGTCAGATAGCTGAGCGTCGTCTCCCGCGGTCCGGCGCGTTCAGCGTTCAGGGTGACGCTGAGCGTCGGGCGAGGGCGAAGGTTCTGCGGCACCTCATCGAAGATGACGCGCGTCGGGACGCCGTCGTCGCGCAGCACCTCGATCCGGTCGCCGACCTGAAGGACCACGCCCTCGTTGGCCGCCAGAACGCGAGCGCGCTGCTCGGTTTCGCGCCCCGTCGCCGGGTTGATGCGAATCAGGCCGATGTCGTCGCCGACCGCCGCCGTCATCAGCTTGTCCGGCGTCAGCAGGTCGAAGTCGAAGTTCTGTTCGATGACAGTCAGCCCTTCACCCGACAGGCTGACGGTCTCCGGGCGGATGCTGGCCGAGACGCCCGGAAACTCCTGGCGCGTCCGTCCGGCGGGCAGGGTGATGCGGCGGACGTCCTCCACCAGCGCCAGGTTCTGGTTGTAGATGGTAATCGACACCCGCTCGGGCCCCGTCGGCTCCTGCGCGAGCGCGGCGGGCGCCGTGGTCAGCACAGTGAGCGCCAGCAGCGCGGTCTTGAATGAAGACATCGTCTCTCCCGTCGTTTCCCCGAACGCAGTTGGACGGTGTTCGGCGTTCCCTGTCCAGCCGCAATCGCCATCCGCGTTCCCGAGCGACCGAGACTGCGGTAAGCGGGCCGCATGATCCGCCTCCTTTACGGTCGCCCGCCGACCGTCTTCGATCCCCCTGGCGCCGCGACCCAGACCTCGCCGCTGATTCCCGGCTCGGCGCGGCTGGAGGACCTCGCCGAGGGCGAGGCTGACGAGGTCACGATCTACGCCCCGCCAGGCGCGATCGAACGTCGCTACACCCTGGCTCTGGCGCTGCGCGCTCTGAAGCCCGGCGGCCGGCTGGACGTCATGGCCCCTAAGGACAAGGGCGGCGCTCGCCTGAAGAAGGAGCTGCTGAGTTTCGGCGTCGAGGCGGAGGACACGCCCAAGGCCCATCATCGGCGCTGCGTCGCGATGCGTCCGGTGCTCGTCGAGGGGCTTGAGGCCGCGATCGCCGAGGGCGGGCCGCAGCTGGTGGAAGGACTCGACGCCTGGTCTCAGCCGGGAGTCTTCGCCTGGGACCGGATCGACCCCGGCACGGCGCTGCTCGCAGAGCGTCTGCCGCCCTTGAAGGGGCGGGGCGCGGATCTCGGCTGCGGCTACGGCGCCCTGTCGCTGGTGGCGCTCAGATCTCCCCAGGTGACTGCGCTCCGCGGCGTCGACCTGGATCGCCGGGCGGTGGAGGCGGCGCGGCGCAACGTGGACGATCCCCGCGCGACCTTCGACTGGCTGGACGCGCGCGCCTTGGGCGAAGCCGACCTCGACTTCGTCCTGATGAACCCGCCCTTCCACGACGGCGGTCATGAGGATCGGCGGCTGGGCCAGGCCTTCGTCCGCGCCGCGGCCGGCCAGCTCGGCAAGAGCGGGACGCTGTGGATGGTGGCCAACCGGCATCTGCCCTACGAGGCCGACCTCAACGCCGCCTTCCGCCGCGTGCGGCTGGTCGAGGAGGTCGGCGGCTACAAGGTGTACGAGGCGACGAAGTGAAGGCCGTCCGACTGGACAAGCTGCTTTCCGGCCTCGGCTACGGCACCCGCTCCGAGATTCAGAAGCTGGCCCGCGCCGGTGGCGTGGAACTGGACGGCGCGCCCCTGACCGACGCCGCGGTCCGCATCCCCGTCGGTCCCGATCTGCCGGACCGGCTCAGGATCGACGGCCGCCCGTCGGACCCGCCGCCGGGTGTGGTCGTCCTGATGCACAAGCCGCTGGGCGCCACCTGCTCGCACAAGGAGGACGGGGCGCTGGTCTATGATCTGCTGCCGACGCGCTGGCGGCGGCGCGATCCGGCGATCTCCACCATCGGCCGGCTCGACAAGCAGACCTCGGGGCTCCTGCTCCTGACCGACGACGGGGACCTTGTTCACCGGGTCATCAGTCCGAAGCGCCACGTGGCCAAGGTCTATCGCGCGACGCTGGCCCGACCGCTGACAGGCGACGAGGGCGCGATCTTCGCCTCCGGCGAGCTGATGCTGGAGGGCGAGGACAAGCCGCTTGCGCCGGCCATCCTCGAGGTTATCTCGTCGACCGAGGCGCGGCTGACGGTGACCGAGGGTCGCTATCACCAGGTGCGCCGCATGTTCGCCGCCGTGGGCAATCATGTGGAGGCGCTGCACCGCGAGCGGCTGGGCGGGCTGACGCTGCCGTCGGACCTGGCGCCTGGCCGGTGGCGACTGGCGACCGAGGCGGAAGTGGCGGCCATCTTCGACTGACACGTCCTTCTCCCCCGAGGGCGGGAGGGCCGCTTCCCAGCGATCCCCCTTCGCGCTAGGGCGGGGCGAACCATCGGAGTCCGTCATGAAGCGCCTTCTCGTCTCCTCCCTGGTCCTCGCCCTCGCGGTCGGCGCGAGCGTCGACGACGTGGCCGCCTGGGGCGCGACCGGGCACCGGATCATCGGGGTCGAGGCCATGCGCGCCCTGCCGGTCGAGCTGCCGGCCTTCCTGCGCACCCCCGGGGCCGCGGCCGACGTCGGCGAACTCGCGCGGGAGCCGGATCGCTGGAAGGGCGCGGGCCAGCCGCACGACCGCGAGCGCGACACCGCCCACTTCGTGGATATGCGCGAGGACGGCCGCGTCATGGTCCCGGGCGGCCCCCATATCAACAGCTTGCCCCGCCTGAAGTCCGAATACGACGCCGCCCTGATCGCGGCGGGGACCGACGTGGATACGGCCGGATATCTGCCCTACGCCCTGATGGACGGTTACCAGCAGCTGGTGCGGAACTTCGGCTACTGGCGCGTGCTGACGGCGGCCGAGGCTCGCGAGACCGATCCCGGCAAGCGCGCCTGGTACCGCGAGGACCGGCTGCGGCGCGAGGCGCTGATCCTGCGCGATCTCGGGGTTCTGGCCCACTACATCGGCGACGCGAGCCAGCCGCTGCATACGTCGATCCATTACAACGGCTGGGCCGAGGGCGAGCCGAACCCGGAGGGCTTCACCACCTCGCGCCGCACCCACGGCATGTTCGAGGGCGACTATGTCCGGCGCAACATCCGGGCCGACGCGGTGGCCGCCGCCATGCCCGCGCCCAACCTCGAAGGATTCGAGCTGCGCGCCCGAACCGCCGCCTATCTCCTTGAGACGCTGGACGAGGTGGTTCCCTTCTATCGCCTCGAGAAGGCGGGCGCGTTCCGCGAGGGCGAGACCCGAGGCGCCGAGTTCGCGACTGAGCGCCTCGCGGCCGGGGCGGCGGTGCTGCGCGACTGGACGACGCTCGCCTGGCGCGACGCCGCCGACGAACGCATCGGCTGGCCCGCAGTCAGCGTCGCCGAGGTCGAGGCCGGGACGGCCGACCCCTGGGACGCGCTGGTGGGCACGGACTGAGCGAAGTCAGTTCAGCGAACGTCTGAACCGGCTGGGAGTCATGCCGGTGGCGTTCCTGAAAAGGCGGGCGAACCGGCTGGGACTCTCATAGCCGACGGCGGCGGCGACGTCGGTGATGGAGCGGGACCCGTCCTCCAAAAGCTTCTGCGCCACCGTCAGCCGTCGCAGTCTGATCCACTCCGCCGGCGAGGCGCCCATGGAGGTCTTGAAGGCGCGTGCGAAGTGGAATGGCGAAAGGCCAGCTACGGCCGCCAGCTCCAGGGTCGTGAGCCTCCGGTGCAGACCGGTCTCGACGTGTTCCTTCAAGGCCGCCAGCTGTCGCGACGTCAGCCCGCCGCGAGTGGCGTCCCGCGACTGCGTCCGAGCCCGTCGCACGAGCGTCAGCACCAGGGTCCGCAGCATGCTTTCGTTCAGGGCCGCGTCGTCGGCGGCGCCGGGATCGGCCAGCTGTTCGACGAGGCCGGTCACCACCGGATCGACCAGGACGCGGCCGCGCAGGGGGGCCAGTGGACGATCCTCATCCCCTTGGCCGAACCTGCGGAAGACCGAATCGACGAGCGTGAGCAGCAGGACCTCCTGAGCGCCGTGGGCTGGCAGCACCGCCTCCTCCCCGGCAAGGACCAGGGTGAAATAGTCCGGCGAGACGCAGACCTTGAAGCGGCCAGGGTGCGGCCGGTCCGTCGCGGACTCCCGCGCAAGAAGGTTGATCCTGACGGCCAGGGCCGTGGCCTCGCCTGGGCGGACCCTGACGGTCCCCGCCGGGCGCAAGAGGCGACAGAGCGTCGCATCCTCGCCCAATCCCGCAACATCGAGTCGTGTCCAAGCAGGATCGGGCGCGCAATCCGGCACGGGTCCGCAGATCGTGCCGCGCCCGCTGGACGGGTGACTTACCAGGGAACCTGAAGATGCGCTCAACGACCGTCGCCCTCGTCGCCGCCCTGATGCTGTCGCCGGTAACGACGGCTCACGCCCAGAACGTCGATCGCCAGAACAGCACGACGCCCGCCGCGCTCGCAAGGCCGGCCCTGGACGACACGGTGCTGATCTATGTCGACTACGTCACCGGGCTGGACAATCTGATCAACACCATCCCGCGCGCACAATTCCGAAACAACGTCACCGCCTTCGCTAAGTTCAACCCGCTGTTCCGCGTGCCGACCATCGTGCTGGGCGAGGAGAACGACTACTATGGGACCTTTCTGCCCGAGATCACCGAGCACGTGACCCACGACATCCACCGGTTCAACCGGACCCAGGTGTCAGGCTATACGCCGGAAGTCGCCGCGTATCTGGCGTCCACCGGCCGCAAGACGGTGGTGATCGGGGGCATCTCGATCGACAACTGCACCCTGCACACCACGCTCGACCTGCTCAGGGCCGGCTACAAGGTCTATGTCATCACCGACGTCTCGGGCTCCAACAGTCCGATGGCCGAGGCCGACGCCATCCAGCGAATGCGGGACGCCGGCGCGGTGACTGGCGGATGGCTGTCGATCCTGACAGACCTGGGCCAGGACTTCGCCCACCCGGAGCACGGCCGAGGCATGATGGGCATCATCCAGGCCCACTGGCCCGCCTCGACCATCGGCACGGTGAGCGACAGCACCCCGGACGGCCACGGTTTGCAGCTGCCCGCCGGATACTGAGCCAGGCGGCGCGGTCCGGCAGGGCCGCGCCGTCCTCACCCCGCCGCGAACTCGCTCAAGGCGTCGATGACGGCGCGGTTCTGGTCCTCGGTGCCGATGGTGATGCGCAGGCAGTCGGGCAGGCCGTAGCCGCCGACCTGGCGCACGATCACGCCCTTGGAGTTCAGATAGGCGTTGGCGGCCTCGGCCGACAGCTTCTCGTCGGGGAACCGCACCAGGATGAAGTTCCCGGCGGACGGAAACACCTCGAAGCCGAAGCCCCGGATCGCCTGGGTCAGGCGCGGCCGCCAGGTGTGGATCAGCTCGCGCGAGGCCTTCTGGTGCGCTTCGTCGCCCAGGGCGGCCACGGCCGCCTCGATGCCGGGCACGGAGACGTTGAAGGGCAGGCGAATGCGATCCACCGCCTCCGCGACCGCCAGCGGCGCATAGCCGAAGCCGATGCGCAGCCCGCCCAGGCCGTGAATCTTGGAGAAGGTGCGGGTCACGACGACGTTGGCGCTGTCCTTCGCCAGCGGGAAGCTGGTCGCCCAGTCGGGCTCCTGGACGTACTCGGCATAGGCCTCGTCGATGACCAGCAGGATGTCCGGGCGAAGGCCGGCGTGCAGCTCGGCGATCTCCTCGGTGGTGTTCCAGCTGCCGGTCGGGTTGGCGGGGCTGGAGACATAGACGATGCGCGTGCGCTCATCGACCTGGTCCAGCAGCGCCTGCGGCGTCGCCTTCAGGTTCGGCTCGGGGGCCAGCTTGACCTCGGCCTCGTTGGCCAGAGCGCTGATGCGGTAGGCGAGGAAGCCATACTGGCCGGTTACGATGTTGTCGCCCGGCGTCAGATAGGTCTGGTTCAGAAGCGCGAACACCTCGTCCGACCCATTGCCGAAGATCAGCCGCTCGGGCTCCAGCCCGTGGTGCTCGGCGACCGCCGCCCGCAGCTTGTTGGCCCGCCCGTCGGGGTAGTAGTGGATGTTGGCCAGCGCGGCCGCATAGGCCTCGCGCGCCTTTTCCCCCGCGCCCAGCATGTTCTCGTTCGAGGACAGCTTCATGGGGTTGGCCACGCCGTCGATCTTCGACTTGCCGCCGACGTAGGGGGCGATGTTCAGGATGCCCGGCTTGGGGCTCGGGCCGTGCGCGGTCGCGGTGTCGGTCATGACGTCGCCTTATCTCGGTTCACAGGACGGGCGCGTGTCCGATCACTCCGGAGAGCCGCCCCAGCCTCGCCACGGCCGGATCGTCCAGCCGCGGGTCTTGGCGCTGCACATAGCCCGTCAGCATGAACAGCTTCAACCC
>JBKBUS010000015.1:0-12242 GCA_046290035.1 Brevundimonas sp. | reverse complement strand
TGAAGCGGTTGATCTTCTCGTGCTCCCAGTGGTTCAGCACGCCCTTGTTGATGCGGAACAGATACTGGGTCTTGGTGGTGTAGTTGACACCGACCGCCGGCCAGACCGCCACCCCGTCGCGGTCGTAGGCGTAGTGGCTGGCGAAGACGTGCCGGAACGCCGGGCGGATCGGGCAGCCGTCGATCATCTCCTCCAGGCCGGCGGAGATGATGTAGTGCTCGATCTCCAGCCCGTAGCGGGCGCCGAAGGCGTCGATCCGCTCGAACCACCCCGGACCGGTCAGGTCCGACTTCAGCCCGTCGAACAGCTTCACGTCCTCGCCGTGGGCGCGCAGCGCCTTCTTCGTGACGGGCTCGCCGTTCTCGCGCGCCCTTTGCAGCATCAGCTGCATGTACATCAGGATATTGTCGCCGTCGGCCTCGCGCGTCAGCCGGTCCGCCTCGGCCCAGAAGTCGCCCACCCCCATGCCCACGGAGGGGATGAAGGTCACCTCCTGCATGTTGCCGCGGGCGAGGGTGCCGTCGAAGTCGTAGATCAGGGCGGTCTTGAGCATGGGCTTAGGGCGTAGGGTTCAGGACGTAGGCAAGGCCATAGCGCGGTTCCGCCCTCGGACCTAAGCCCTAACGGCGCCCCTAGGCCGCGTCCTCGACCGCCGCGCGCGCCGGCAGGTGGAGGGTGAAGGCGGCGCCGCGCCCAGGCTCGGAGCGCACCTCGGCGCGGCCGCCGTGCAGCTCCGCGATGGCCTTGACCAGCGCCAGGCCGACGCCGGGACCGCCGCGCTCGCGCCGCACGAAGCGATCGAAGACGTTGGGCTGCAGGTGATAGGGAATGCCCCGTCCGGTATCCTCCACCGTGATGGCGACGCCGGTCGCGTCGCGCCGCGCCGAGAGCGTCACCTGGCCTCCGTCCGACACCGCCGAGGCGGCGTTGTCGAGCAGGTGGTCGAGCGCCTGCCCGATCCGCCGTCCGTCGATGTCGAGGTCGCCGAGCCCGCGATCGGCCCTGACCGTGAGGGTCGCGCCGCGCCCCTCGATCCTCGGCCGGGCCTTGTCGGCGGCGGCCGCGATCAGGCCCGCGAGCGAGGCGGGCGCGCGCGCCAGCTCCATTTCGCCGGCGTCGATCTGGGCCATGTCGAGCACGTCGTCGATCGAGCGGGCCAGCTGGGCCGCCGCCACCCGGATCGCGCCCGCGTGCTGGCGGCTGCGCTCGGGCAGGTCGGGGGTGTGTTCCAGAAGCTCGGAGTAGCCGACGATGGTGGTGAGCGGCGTACGCAGCTCATAGGAGACGCTGCCCACGAACTCGCGCTTCAGCGCCTGGCTTTCGGCGAGCGCCGCCTCGCGCTGCATCAGGGCGCGCTCCAGCTCATGGCGCGCGGTGACGTCGGAGAAGGCGACCAGCGTCGCGCCGTCGGGCAGCGGACGGGTCAGCCACGCGGCCAGCCGCCCGTCGGCGGTGCGGTTCTCGCCGGCGATCGGCACGCGGCTCTCCGGATCGGGATCGGCGACCCGGGCCTTCAGCCCCAGCCACAGGGTCGGATCAGGCAGGACGTCGACGCAGAGCGCGGCCACCGCGTCGAAGTCTCCGGCGTCGGCCAGGGCGTCGCCGCTCACGCCCCAGAAGCGCTCGAACGCCTCGTTGTGCAGACGAAGCCGCCCGTCGGAGCCGAACACGGCCACGGCGTCGTTCAGCTTGTCGAGCGTGGCGCGCTGGACCTGGATCTGGGCATTGTAGCGGCTCTTGAGCTTCAGTTCGTCGGTCATGTCGCTGAAGATGACCAGAAGCCCCCCCAGAGGGTGCGGCTGACGCACGATGCGTAGGGTGCGGCCGTCGGGCAGGGACCAGCTGTCGTCCGGCGACGCCTCGGCCGCGCCGTAGAACTCGAGCTCCTTGGCCTTGAAGGCGACGTAGTCCGAGGTCTCGGGCAGCTGGCGGCGCTGGCGCAGGCGGTCCAGAAGCTCCGCATGCGTCGGCCGCTCGTCCAGCCAGGCCGAGTCGAGCCCGAACACCTGCTGGAAGGCCGTGTTGTGGAAGGCCAGCCGCTTGGACGGGCCGAATATGGCGACCGCGTCGCCGAGGTGGTTCAGCGTCTCGTCGTGGGCCTCGACGTGGCGGCGCAGGGTGTCGCGCGTCTCCTCCGCCTCGGTGGCGTCCAGCGCCCAGGCGAGCGCGCCGCCGCCGGCCTCCAGCGGCAGGGGCTCGGCGACGATCCGCCAGGCGCGGCGGCGCCCGCCGCCGGCGGTCCAGCGAAAGCCCTCCTGACGCACCCCGCTGCGCGCCGCCTCGGCGACCATGGCGTCAACGCCCCGGTCGAACCCTCCGGGCCGCCCCCTCGCCTCCGCCAGCGTCAGTCGGGTCTCCTCCAGCCAGGCGTCGTTCGCCCAGGTCAGAAGGCCGCCGGGATCCACCGTCCAGGTCGGGGCCGGGGACAGCGCCGCCGCACGCCCGGCGAGACTGGACTCCGCCTCGCCCTCCGCGCCTTCGGCGGTCGACGGCGGCCCCGCGGGCGCGAGGCGCAGCCAGGCGACGCCGCCCTCGACGCGACCTTCCAGCGCCACCGCGCCGCCCGGCCCGGTCAACCGCGCCTCGAAGGGCTCGCCCTCCGCCACCAGCCGTTCGAGGCGGGGCCGCACGGCGCCCAGCCGCGCCAAAACCTCGCCGATCCCCGCGCCCGGCGCGACGCCCATGCGCCGGGCGATCTCGGCCAGCGCCGTCGGCGGGATCTGTCCGGCCTCGTCGCGACCGAGCGCGTCCAGTCTCAGCCTGAGGTCGGGAAAGGCGCCGAGCGCGGCTTCCGCCTCGGCGAGGCGCGTATCCTGCGACAGGGTGCGGCGGGCCAGCTCGGCCTCCACCGCCGCCGCGCGCCGGCTCAGCCGCCAGGCCCAAGCGGCCACGGCCACGGCCAGGCCGCTCGCCCCCGCCGCCGCCACATAGGCCAGCTCCGCTTCCGCCATCATCCGCCGTTCCGCCGAATCGCGCGCGTTCACCATAACCCATGCGCGGCCGATTGCGGCCAGACCAGCCGCACGCGATATGCAGAGCCATGTCCGAACAGCCTTTCGACCACGCCCCCGCCCCCTCCCTCGACGACTTCGCCCGCCTGGCGCGCGAGGCGTTCGACGCCCTGCCCGCGCCGTTTCGCGCGGCGGCGGGAGAGATCGTGATCCGCGTCGACGACTTCCCCGACGAGGAGACCCTGGCCCAGTTCGGCATGGAGGATCCGTTCGAGCTGACCGGACTCTACAGCGGCGTCGACCTGGCTCGGCGCGAGGGCCTGGGCCCGGCGCCGGAACCGTCGCGGGTGTTCCTGTACCGGCGCCCCATCCTGGACGAATGGGCCGAGCGCGGCGACGTGGGCCTGTCGGATCTGATCGCCCATGTGCTGATCCACGAGATCGGGCATCACCTCGGCCTGTCCGACGACGACATCGACCGGATCGAGGACGCCGCCGACTGACGGTCGTCCGCGCTGCGAGTGGTCGTTGGCGCATCGCCAACGGCCGTGACCGGCCGTCGGCGAAACCGGAGCGGCGGCTCGCGAAGAGCCGATGGCGACGATCGGAGGCCGTGCTCAGGGTGCGGTCGTCGGAGCCCGGCTGTCGGGCTTCTCTCCACGGAGCCTGAACCATGCGTCGCTCGATCTTCCTGCCTCTGATGATCGCCGCCGCGGCGGCCGCCGCGCCCGTGATCGCCGAGCCGTCCGACGGCAGCCTAAGCCTGAACCTCGATCTCGGCGCCCGCACCGGGCGGGTGATGATCGCCCTGTTCGACTCCCGGGCCGCCTACGACGGGCAGGGCGCGCCGGTGCGTCAGGTCGTGATCGACGCGGCGGGCGATCCGGTCGCGGTGTTCGAGGGCCTGCCCGCCGGCCGCTACGCCGCGAAGATGTTCCACGACATCGACGGCGACGGCCGCATGGGCGTGAACCCCTTCGGCATGCCCGTCGAGCCCTTCGCCTTCACCAACAACGCTGTCGGCAACATGGGCCCGGCGGACTGGGACCGCGCCGCCGTCGAGGTGAACGGCGCCGTCGAACAGACCATTCGCCTGCGCTGAGGAACCCGCCCGATGAACGCCTCCCGCCGCGCCTTCCTGACCGGCTGCGCCGCCCTGTCGGCGTCAATGGTCACGCCCGAGATCGCCCGGGCCGCCGTCGCACAGGCGGTCGCCGGCGCCCGCGCCCATGACTGGACCCTGGCGGTCGCCGATCTGAACGGCGACGTGCCTGAGCACGCGATGCATCTGGTGCGAGGTCGCGCGCCGGAAGGTCTCGCAGGCGCGCTCTATCGCAACGGCCCGGCCATGTTTCGGCGACCGGGCGGCTCCAGCGCCCACTGGTTCGACGGCGACGGCCTGATGCGCCGGTTTCGCGTGGGGGACGGGCGCGCAACGCTCGCCGCCCGCTTCGCCGACACCCCCAAGCGCCGCACGGAGACGGAGCTCGACGCGGTCGTCACGCCCGGTTTCGCCACGCCCGGCGACAGCCGCGCGCGGATCGGCTCGCCGGATGACGCGAACGCCGCCAACACCGCCGTCCTGGCTGCGGGCGACGCGGTCTGGGCGCTGTGGGAGGGCGGCTCGCCGCTGGCCCTGGATCCGGAGACCCTGGCCACCCGCGACTTCGTCACCCTGCGGCCTGACCTGAAGGGCATGCCGTTCCAGGCGCATCCGAGGAGCGATCCGAACGGCGATGTCTGGAACATCGGCCTGGCGGGCGACCGCGCGGTGGTCTGGCGTCTCGCGGCCGACGGCGCGCTGAAGGCGGCGGAGGTGATCAGACTTCCGCGCCCCAGCTATCTGCACGACTTCACCGCCACCTCGCGGCATCTGATCTTCGTGCTGCAGCCCTGGGTGTTCGCCTCGCACCGACTGCCGTTCGCGTCCGCCCTGGAGTGGCGGCCCGAGATGGGAACCGAGGTCGTGGTGGTCGACAAGGACGACCTCAGCCGGCGCCGCACCTTCGACCTTCCGGCCTTCGCCCATTTCCACCTGGGCGACGCCTGGGAGGAGGCGGACGGCACGATCCGCTTCGACACCGCCGCCTCCGACGATCCGCGCTTCGGCATCGAGGGGGCCGCTGATCTGCTGCGCGGCGTGGCGCGGCCGGACATCAGCCCGGCGCGCCTGGCGCTGATCACGCTGCGCCCGGACGGGCGGGCCGAGATGCTGGATGCGGGCGTCGCGGCGGAGTTCCCCAAGGGCGATCCGCGCCGGGCCGGTCTGAGGCGCGACCTGACCGTGCACGTCGCCGGGGAGGGCGGCGGACGCCCGCTGCCGACGGGACTTGCGGTGCGCGACTGGTCCACGGGCCGGGAGGACGCCTTCGACTTCGGCGAGGATCATGTGGTCGAGGAGATGGTGTTCGCGCCGAAGCCCGGCGGCGGCGGCGAGCGTGACGCCTGGCTGGTCGGCCCCTCGATCAATCTGAGGGACGGCGTGACCGAGCTGCATGTGTTCGACGCGGCGCGCGTGTCGGGCGGGCCGGTCGCCAGCTGGCGCGCGGACGTCGCCCTGCCCGCGGGGTTCCACGGCGCCTGGACGGCCTGACGGGCTAGTACCAGCCGGCGGCGCGCAAGGCCCGCCCGTGCCGCCGGCTGACGGGCGCCTTGACGCCTCCGTCCAGCGTCAGGGTGGCGCGTCCGTCGCCGCGCGCCACGTCGCGGACCGCGTCCCGAGCCACCCACCAGCTGCGATGGGTCTGGGCGCCCTCCAGTCCCTCCAGCTCCTTCAGCGCGTCCGACAGCCGCATCAGGATGAGATCGGACCCGCGGTCGGTATGGAGCCTCAGGTAATGATCCTCCGCCTGCACCGCGATCAGCCTCGCGCCTCGCAGCTTCGCCGGCAGCCGGTCGAGAAAGGGAGCCGGTCTCCGGGCGCCCGGGTCGGCGTGCGTCTCCACCACGCGGGAGAGAAAGACGTTCACCGCCGTCACCACGGCCGTCACCGCCGCGACCGGCCCGAGCATGTCGGGCAGAACGCCGAGATCATAGACGCGGCCGGTGAAGATCAGGCCCGTCACGAACCAGACGCCCACGGTCAGCGGCCCTGAGATCACCGCCGTCAGGATCGCTATCCCCAACCACGGCTGGTCGTCGAGATCGAGAAACCCCCGGACCAGCTTCGTGCAGAGCGAGGCCCAGACGGCCCCGCCGACCAGCACCCCGAGCCAGTAGGGAAGACGCAGCCGCAACGGCGCCTCGATCGTTCCGAACGCGCCGACGTAGGCCAGGAACAGCCCGGCGACGGCGGAAACGACGATGCCTCGCGCGGCCGGCGGCGGACGGAAGGGGGAGCGTCCCGCGCGCCCATCTGGACCCTGGCGCGTCAATGTGTCACCTCTCGGGAGTGGTCTGGCGTCCAGGTTCGGGGGAGCCCATGAAGATTTCGCGGTGGCTTGCAGCGTCCCTGGTGACGGCGGCGGCGTCCCTGTCGGCCGGGTTCACGACCGAGCCCAGAACCGCTGGTCCGCTCCTGCTCGACATCGCCGGAGCGGACGGCGCGACGGGTCGGATCGCCGTGGCCGTCTTCCAGGAGGGGGCCGATTTCCCGGACGCCGACGAGGCGAAGGCGACGCGCAGCGTGCGCCCCAACGGGGACGTCACGCGCGTGGTCTTCAACGACCTGCCGCCGGGTCGCTATTCCGTCGCGGTGTTCCATGACGCCGATGAAAACGGTCGGCTGACCCTGTGGCCCGTCGGCCTGCCGCGCGAAGCCTACGGCTTCTCCAACAACGCCCGCGGCCGCTTCGGCCCGCCGAGCTTCGAACAGGCGGCCTTCACCTTGGGCCCCGGCGGCGCGCGGCAGACGATCCGGCTGCACTAGCGGGCCGCGCCTTCGCCTGAGCCGGGCCGTCCCCCGGAACACACCGCCCTGAAGCCGGCGGCGGCGAACCGCACCATGTAGTCGCCGGCCGCCTCCAGATCGCCGGAACGGCAGAGCCCTTCGGAGAGGCGGTCAAGACGCCCGGTCTCGCCGAGCGTCAGCGTGAGCGCCCCCGAGAGATTGTGCCAGGCCCAGTAGAGGTCTTCGTCGCGCGCCTCCGGCAGCACGCGCCGCAGCAGCTCGATCAACCGCCGGATCGCCGGATCGAAGTAGCGGGCCATGATCTCGCCGCCGAAGACCGGCTGGGCGTTGGTCTGGGCCACCAGCGCGGCGTAATGCTTCCAGCCCGGTCCGCCCTTCAGCGACCACTCGAACGGCGGTCGCAGGAAGGCTTCGAGCAGCCCCTCCACGGTCATGGCCTCGCCCGCCTCGCGCGCGTAGCGATCGATGGCCGCCACCCGTTCGTTGTTCCAGATCTCGGCGCGCCGTAGGAACACCGCGTCGAACAGGCCGCGCTTGGCGCCGAAGTAGTAGTGCACCAGCGCCGTATCGACGCCCGCCTCGCGCGCCACCTCGCGGATGGTGACCCCGTAGAAGCCGTGCTTGGAGAACAGGTCCTCCGCGGCGTCCAGGATGCTCTCGCGGGTTTCGACGGGCGCGGGCCCGGCCCCCTCGCGGGTCTTCGGCGGGCGTCCCCGGCGGACGATCTTGGGCGCGGCGTCGGTCATCGCGTCAGCTAAGCCTTGGATCGTGGCGTTTGCAAAGGCGCCACAGCTGCGCCGCGGATGCGGCCGTTACGCGTCGTTCATTTGACAGGCGGGCGAAAGCGCGTAGCTTCCCGCAAAATCATTGAACGCTGAATAAAGAAGCGTCCTCGGGGTGAACGATCCAACAAAGGGGGCATGAGATGCTCAAGACCGTCGTCAAATCCGCGCTGCTCGCCGGCGCAGCATGGGGTGCGTTGAGCGCGCCCGCCCTGGCTCAAGCGGTCCCGCAGGACCAGGCGACCACCGTCGAGGAGATCGTGGTCACCGCCCGCCGGACCGAAGAGTCCCTGCAGCGGACGCCTCTGTCCATCAGCGCCTTCCGAGGCGAGACGCTGGAACGCGCGGGCACGCAGCAGGTCACCGACCTGCAGGGCCAGGTGCCGAACCTGAATATCGTCCAGGGCCGCGGCTCCTCGAACGCCACCAACATCTACATCCGCGGCGTGGGCCAGCCTGACGCGCTGCAGACCTTCGACCCCGCGGTCGGCGTCTATGTCGACGACGTCTATTACAGCCGCATCCGGGGCACCCAGTTCGACCTCCTGGACCTCGAGCGCGTCGAGGTGCTGCGCGGTCCGCAGGGCACGCTGTACGGCAAGAACACCATCGGCGGCGCCTTGAAGCTGGTGTCGCGCCGGCCGGGCGACGACTTCCGCGCCCGCGGCTCCATCGCCTACGGCGACTACAACCTGATCGATGTCCAGGGCGCTGTCTCCGGGCCCATCACCGAAGGGCTCGCCTTCGGCCTGTCCGCGCTCACTTCGACCCGTGACGGCTACGTCACCGATCCGATCAGCGGGCGCGAATACAACGACAAGGACACCATCGCCGTGCGCGGCGTCCTGGCCTGGGATCCGGCGGCCAACGTGCGGATCGATCTGACGGCGGACTACTCCCGCGACGACGCAGGCCTGGTCGTGGGCCAGGCCACCAACAGCCTGATCGGCTCCAGCGGGCAGTTGATCGTCGCCGTTCCGTCCCCCCTGCCGGAGTATAACTTCGAGACCTCGGTGGACCCGTCCCTGCCGAACGAAACGCGCCTGGAGTCCCGCGGGCTCGCGCTGAACGCGGCCTGGGACGTGAGCGACAGCCTGACGCTCCGCTCAATCACCGCCTTCCGCAAGCTGAACACCGACGACTACATCGACTTCGACGCCACGCCTCGTGAGGTGACCGCGGCGCTTGTAGCGGTGGATCAGGAGCAGTTCAGCCAGGAACTGCAGGCGACCTACGTCTCCGGACCGATCACGGCGGTGGGCGGGTTGTACTACCTCAAGGAGGAGGTGGGCTCTCACCAGGAGGCCTATGCGGACGATCTTCTGGGCCCGCTGTTCCTGAACTCCGGCTTCCTGCGCACGATCGACGACGACCTCGAGACCACCTCGCAGGCGGCCTACGCGAACGTCACCTACCAAGCGACGGAGGCGCTGAGGCTCTCGGCCGGCGTGCGCTACACGGAGGAGGAGAAGGACTACGTCCGCTCCACCTCGACCTTCTTCAGCGCCCTGCCCGCCTTCAACGCGACCTTCCCCTTCGCGCCGCCGACGGGCGAGTATGACGACACGTCGATCATGGTGTCGGCGGACTATCAGCTCTCGCCCGATCTGATGGTCTATGCGCGTTACGCGCAGGGCTTCAAGTCGGGGGGCTTCAACGGTCGGGCCAACACCGCATCCGAAGCCACGGCCTATGAACCGGAGACGGCCGACAGCCTCGAATTCGGCTTGAAGGGCTCGGCCCTGGATCGCCGCCTGCGTTTCAGCGCCGCGCTGTTCAAGACCGACTACCAGGACTTCCAGGCGCGGGTGTCCGGCGTGGAGAGCGACCCGATCACCAACCTGCCGGTCGCGGTTCTGTCGGTCGTCAACGCCGGCGAGCTCGACATCTGGGGGGCCGAGTTCGACGCCGTCTGGGCGGTGACGGACTCCCTCACTTTCGACATGCAGCTGGGCCACCTGGACGCGGATTACGGAGAGTTCAACGACGCCCGCTTCACCGCCACCGGCGGCAGCCGCGCCTTCCAGGAGCCGGCCTTCTCGCCCAGTTGGACGGCGCGCTACGGGGCCCAGTATGTGGTCGAGCTCGCGAACGGCTCCGACCTCACCTTCGGCGGCTCGGTGCGCTTCCGCTCCCGCATGGCCCTGGCGGTGGACAATACGCCGGTGAACAGCACCGTGGAGCTGCCCGGCATGTTCCAAGACGACTACTACCTCTATGACGCACGCATCGTCTGGGACGACCCGACGGACCGCTACACGGTGGGCCTGTACGGCCAGAACCTGTCCGACGAGGTCTACCGCACCGACGCGCAGGAGTTCTCGTCCGTCGGCAACATCCGCACCGCCTACTACGGGGCGCCGAGGACCTGGATGGTGAAGTTCACCGCACGCTATTGATCGCGGTGCGATCATCGAGACACGGGGGCGGCGGCTTGAGGGTCGCCGCCCTTTCTCTTTGCGACCGCGCCGGGCGCGGCTACGGTCGCCGCAACGAACATCACGAGGAAACGCCATGACCCAAGGCGAGGCCGCCCGGATCGAGCGCCCCGGCTACCGCTACTACGTGCTGGCGGTGCTGATCCTCGTGTACATGCTGAACTTCCTGGATCGGCAGATCATCGGCATCCTGGCCGCGCCGCTGAAGGCCGAGTTCGGCATGTCCGATAGCCAGTTCGGTTTGCTGGGCGGCATCGCCTTCGCCTCGGTCTATTCCACGCTCGCCATCCCGCTGGCGTGGCTGGCGGACCGCATGAGCCGCGTGTGGATCATGACCGGCGCGCTCGCGGTCTGGTCCGGCTTCACCGCCCTTTGCGGCGTCGCCGGCTCGTACGCCCAGCTGTTCCTGTTCCGCATGGGCGTGGGAGTCGGCGAGGCAGGCGGCGTGGCCCCGGCCTATTCGCTGATCGCCGACTATTTCCCGCCGAGCCAGCGGGCGCGCGCGCTGGCGGCGTTCGCCTTCGGCATTCCGCTGGGCACGGCCGCCGGGACCCTGGTCGGCGGGCTGCTCGCGGCCAGCTACGGCTGGCGAACCGCCTTCATCGTCGTCGGCCTGATCGGACTTCTGGTGGCCCCCCTCCTGCGCCTGACGGTGCGCGATCCCCAACGCGGCGGCACCGACGTGGCGAAAGCGGCTCCGACGTCGGACGCCGCGCCGATCGCGGCCGACGACGGCCTGGGCCGCAAGATCGCGCTCGGCCTCATCGGCCTGTCGCTCGGGTTGTTCGCCCTGGCGGCGCTCGGCCAGTTCGCGGGCGTGGCCGTCGGCCAACCGCTCGTTCTCGCCTTCGCCGGCCTTCTGGCCCTGGTCATCGGCGTCTCGGTTCGCATCGCCAAGGCGGCCGCCTCGGTCGTGGCGAGGAAACGCAGCTTCTGGCTGCTGGCGCTCGGCGCCGCCTCCTCGTCCGTGTGCGGCTACGGCGTGGCCGGCTGGCTGCCGCTCTTCTTCATGCGCAGCTTCGATCTGACCCTGACCCAGGTCAGCTGGTACTACGCCGGCATCGCCCTGATCGGCGGCATGCTCGGCATCTGGCTGGGCGGCATGATCGCCGACAAGACGGCCAAGCGCGGCAAGGGGGCCTATCCCCTGGTGCCGGCCGTCGCCTTCCTGATTTCGGCGCCCCTGTTCATCGCGGCGATGAACGCCCCGACCCTGATCGGGCTGGTGCTGCCGGGCGGCGGCAGCCAGACCCAGCAGCTGGTGCTGGCGTTTCTCATCTTCCTGGTCCCGACCGGGCTCAACCTCGCATGGCTGGGGCCGATCACCGCCTCGGTCCAGCACCTCGTGCCCGCCCCGATGCGTTCGACCGCATCGGCCCTGTTCCTGCTGATCAACAACCTGCTGGGGATCGCCGTCGGCTTCTACTACTTCGGCTGGATGAGCGACCTGCTCGCGCCCCGTTTCGGCGAGGAGAGCCTCCGCTGGGCCATCTACACCGGCATGGGGTTCTACCTGTTGGCGGCGGCGCTGCTGATCGGCGCGTCACGGACGCTCAAGCGGGACTGGGTCGACTAGCCCTCGGCGCTAGCGAGGGGCCTCCAGGATCCTGGCCCGCATCTCCGCCAGGTCCTCGCGCATGACCGCCAGCTCGGCCTCGGGCACGTCCCGGCGAGAGGCCAGGACCCTTAGTGCGGCGATGTGCACCTCCAGCGCCTCGGTGTGCCACATGCCGTGGGTGAACAGCGCCTCCATCATCTCGTAGACCCCGCGCGCCGCCAGCGACAGTTCCGGGCGATCCGCCTGCTTGGCGTCCTCGGCGACCCTCTGCGCCAGCCAGCCGATCTCGCCGATGTTGGCGAACAGCTCTTCCTCCGGACGGGCGCAGGCCGCCAGGAGTCCCTGGACGGCGACGTCGAGCTTTTCGCGCAGCATCGGCTTGATCGCCTCGACCCTGTCGACCGCCTCCGCCACCAGCTCCTCGAACGGCTTGGCGTCGGCCGTTTCCAGCACCTTCGCCAGGCGGTTCGGAGGAAAGAATAGCGTCGAGCTCATGAGAACAGTCCGTCGATCTCGTCCTGGGACAGGGCGCGTTCGGGCTGGGCGGCGATCATCCGATCGGACGCGCGGCGACCCTCCTGCCCCTCGGGGAGAGGCACGGTGTGGAAGCGGCGGTCGGGGCCGCAGTAGGTCTCGCCGCTGACGAAGCCGCGCTGCGAGCGG
>JBKBUS010000356.1:0-2650 GCA_046290035.1 Brevundimonas sp. | reverse complement strand
CGCCGGTCGCCGCCACGATGGCGAAGGCCGTGGTCGGCAGGAAGCCGCCGAACCAGCCGTTGCCGATGTGATAGGGCAGGGACATGGAGGTGTAGCGGATACGCGTCGGGAACATCTCCACCAGCGCCGCCGCGATCGGCCCGTAGACCATGGTTACATAGAAGACGAGCACGAACAGGATCGCCACGACGAGCGGCTTGTTCACCATCGCGCTGTCGGCCTTGGCGGGGTAGCCGGCCTGGGTCAGGGCGGCGGCCAGACGGGCGTCCCACTCGGCCCTGGCGGCGGAGAACTGGTCCCGGGGCAGGGCCTGCCCGTCGAAGCTCTCGACCACCTGGCCGCCGATCAGCACCCGCGCCGTCGCGCCCGCCGGGGCGGCGACGTTGTCGTAGGCGACGCCGGCCCGCGCCAGCGCGCTCTTGGCGATGTCGCAACTGGAGTCGAACACGGCCCGACCGATCGGGTCGAACTGCAGCGAGCAGTCCTGCGGATCGGCGACGACGGAGACGGGCGCCGCGGCCACCGCCGCCGCCAGGCGTGGATTGGCCGCCTGCGTGAGGCCGTTGAACAGCGGGAAATAGGTCGCGGCCGCCAGGAGGCAGCCCAGCAGGATGATCGGCTTGCGCCCCACCTTGTCCGACAGCCAGCCGAAGAGGACGAAGAAGGGCGTGGCGAGCAGCAGCGCGATCGCAACCAGGGTGTTGGCCAGCGCCGCGTCGACCTTCAGCACTCGCTCGAGGAAGAACAGGGCGTAGAACTGGCCCGTGTACCAGACGACCGCCTGGCCGGCCGCGAGCCCCAGGAGCGCGATCAGCACGAGCTTGAGGTTCGGCCAGGCGCCGAAGGAGTCCTTCAGCGGCGTCGCCGAGCCCTTGCCCTCGGCCTTCATGCGCTGGAAGGCCGGGCTCTCGCTGAGCTTGAGCCGGATCCACAGCGACACGCCCAGCAACAGAATCGAGACCAGGAACGGAATCCGCCAGCCCCAGTCTGCGAAGGCCGCCTCGCCGACCGCCAGGCGGACGCCCAGGATCACCACGAGGCTGAGCATCAGGCCCGCCGTCGCGGTGATCTGGATGAAGGAGGTGTAGAAGCCGCGCTTGCCCGGCGGGGCGTGCTCGGCGACATAGGTGGCGGCGCCGCCGTACTCGCCCCCCAGCGCCAGCCCCTGGATCAGGCGCATCAGGACCAGGATGATCGGCGCCGCGACGCCGATGGCGGCGTAGGGCGGCAGCAGGCCGACGACGAAGGTCGACACGCCCATCAGCACCATGGTGACGAGGAAGGTGTTCTTGCGGCCCCACAGGTCGCCCAGCCGCCCGAACACGACGGCTCCGAACGGCCTCACCGCGAAACCCGCCGCGAACGCCATCAGGGCGAAGATGAAGCCCGTCGTCTCATTCACGCCGGAGAAGAACTGGGCCGTGATGATCGCCGCCAGCGAGCCGTAGAGGTAGAAGTCGTACCACTCGATGACCGTCCCGACCGAAGAGGCCAGGATGACCATGCGGTCGTTCCGATCGACCCTGTGAGCCGGGTCGGCCCCCGCCGCGACATCGCTCATTCCACTTCCCTCCCGCGCCTTCTGTGAGCGCTAACACGCGTCGCATGACAGCACCTGCGCGGCGCCTGACGCAAGACCGGACTCGGTCCGGCGGCGAGACCTCGCCGCATTACGCGCTCGTAACTTTTTCGACGGCGGCCCCTCGGTCAAGTTGCGCCCCTTGTTGGTCGAGGGGAGTTCGAGATGTTGCGCAAGGTGATGGCGACGGCGGGCGTTGCGGCTCTGCTGTGGGGCGCGGGCGCGGGCGCGATGGCGCAGACGGTGGAGGTTCCGCCGCTCGAGTTCACCCACCGCGAGCTGTCGAACGGCCTGGACGTCTACGCCATGCCCGACCCGAACGCGGGCACGGTGACGGTCCAGGTCTGGTACGACGTCGGCGGCAAGGACGACCCGGAGGGCCGTTCCGGCTTCGCGCATCTGTTCGAGCACATCCTCAGCCGCAAGACCGTGAACATCCCGTACGGCGGCATCTCCACGATGGTCGAGGACGCCGGCGGCACGCGGAACGCCTCCACCGGGCAGGACTTCACCAACTATTACGAGACGGTGCCGCCGCAGTATCTGGAGACGATGCTGTGGACCCACGCGGAGCGGATGGCGCGCCCGGTGGTGGACCAGGCCGTGTTCGACGCCGAGCGCTCGATCGTCCAGGAGGAGCTTCGCCAGCGCGTCTATGCGCCGCCCTACGGTCGCCTGCAGCGGTTCGTCATCGGCGACAACGCCTATGACGAGTCGATCTATCGCCGCTCGGTGATCGGCTCGCTGGAGGAGCTGAATGCCGCGCAGATCGATGACGCCCGCGCCTTCCACGAGGCCTACTACCGCCCGGCCAACGCCACCCTGATCGTGTCGGGCGCCTTCGATCAGGCCCAGCTGGACCGATGGGTCGACCAGTACTTCGGGGATATCCGCAACCCCGACCGGCCGACGCCGGTGTTCGAGCGGCCGGTTCCGACGCCCCGCACCCAGCCCCGCGAGGTCGTGGCCTATGCGCCGAACGTGCCGTTGCCGGCGATCGCGGCCATCTGGCCCGGCGTGGCCGCCAACCACCCCGACGCCGCCGCGCTGGAGGTGATGCAGGCGATCCTG
>JBKBUS010000355.1:0-2676 GCA_046290035.1 Brevundimonas sp. | reverse complement strand
CCCAATCGGTCGCCCTGGGGGCGCTCATCGGCCTGGCGGCCTTGCTCGTGGGCATGGCGCTGTTCGCGCTGAACTGGCTGGGGGGAGGCGACGCCAAGATCATGGCGGCCATCGTCCCGTTCATGGGGCTGGCGGCGCTGCCGCAGTTCCTGCTGTTCACCGCGCTCGCGGGCGGCGCCCTATCGCTGGGGCTGATGGCGGCGAGGGGCTTCGCGCCATCGCTGCCCGTCGGCCCCGTTTGGATCGGCCGCTTGATGGACGCCAGAGGCCCCCTGCCCTACGGCGTCGCGATCTGCGTCGGCGCCCTGGCGGCCTATCCCGCGAGTACGATCGGCCAGGCCGCGTTCGGCGGTTGAGGTCGCTTAGGCCCACGTTAACCCGCGGAACGCATGGTCGTTAACGTTCGGGCGACGTCTGTTCGTCGCGCCGAGGGGAGACGTCCGGATGAAGCCCGCTCGCATCGCCGTCCTCGCCGTCGCCGCCGTCGCCGCCATCGGGCTGGCGCTTGTCGTGCGCGCGATGATGTCCGGTGGTGAACCGACCGCGACCGCGACCGCGGCGGTGGACACCACCCCAATGGCGAAAGTCCTGGTCGCTGCGCGCGATCTGCAGCCCGGGCAGAGACTCTCCGACCAGGATTTGGCCTGGAAGGACTGGGCCGTGGCCGACGTGAACCCGGCCTTCATCACCGACGGTTCCGTTCCCATTCCGCAACAGCAGGCGGCCCAGGCGGCGGAGGCCGAGGAGGCGGAAGCCCCGGACGCCGGCGAGCAAGCCGCGCGGCGCGTAGCCCGCGCCGCGGAAGCGCTGGGCGGCGGCGGCGCCAAGGCGGACTTCATCGGAGCGGTCGTGCGCGAGCCCATTCTGGCCGGCGAGCCGATCGTCGGCCGCAAGATCGTGCGCGCCGGCGACAGCGGCTACATGGCGGCCTACCTGGAGCCCGGGATGCGCGCCATGGCCGTGAGCGTCACGGTCGAGACCGCCGCCGGCGGCTTCATCCTGCCCGGCGACCGGGTGGACGTGCTGCTGACGCGAGAGGTCAACCTCGGCAACGTCGGAGTGCAGGAGAGCGACCGCAGCCGCTTCTCGTCCTCGACGGTGATGCAGAACGTCAAGGTCCTGGCCATCGACCAGACCACCCAGGCGGACGAGGACGAGCAAGCCGTGGTCGGGGCGACCGCGACCCTGGAGCTCAGCCCGCGCGACGCTGAGGCGCTGGCCCTGGCCAAGTCCGAGGGTGAGCTATCGCTGGTGCTGCGGTCCTATGCCGACGCCGCCGGTCCGTCCGGTCGGGTCACCGCGCCCCGCACCGAGAGCGTGGCGGTCCGAGTTCATCGCGGCGACGACGTCGAGACGGTGGTTGTCCAATGATGCGATCTCTTCCCTCCAAGGCCGCCGCGCTCACGATCGCGGCCCTCACGGCCCTGACGGCGCTGGCGGGCGCGTCGGCCCTGCCGTCGCCCGTCCAGGCGCAGGCCATTCGGGTCGCAATGGGTTCCGAGACCCAGTCGGTCAACCTTCCGCGCGGCCGCTCCGCCGCGATCGATCTGCCGACCGATGCGCGTGACGTCATCGTCTCGAACCCGGCGGTGGCTGAGGCGGTGCTCCACTCGCCGCGCCGGATCACCGTCATCGGCTTGGCTCCCGGCGAGACGGACGCGGTGTTCCTGGATGCCGCCGGCCGCGCGATCCTCAGCCTGCGAGTCCGGGTCGATACGGGCGTCGGCGCGCTCAGCGACACGATCGCCCGGGTGGTCCCGGGAGCCGACGTCCGTGTCGAGGCGGTCAACGAGAGCATCATCCTGACCGGCACGGTCGCCAGTCCCGGTGAATCCGACCGCGTGGCGCAGATCGCGCGCCAGTTCGTCGCCCAGCCCGAGCGCGTGCTGAACATGCTCAGCATCACCGGCTCAGACCAGGTGATGGTCAAGGCGCGCGTGGTGGAGGTCCAGCGCACGGTCATCAAGCAGCTCGGCGTTGACCTCAACGCCATCTTGGACGCGGGCGACGGGCTGGCCCTGACGCAGGCCGCGACGTTCGGCGTCGCCGGCAGCCAGCTCGGCGGCGGAAACCTGCGCTATTCGGACGGAACGGGCGAGGGCCTCACGGGGACGCTGCGCGCGTTCGAACGGGTCGGCCTGCTGCGGACGTTGGCGGACACCAACCTGACCTCCGTGAACGGCGAGAACGCCGAGTTTCTCGCCGGCGGCGAATTTCCCGTTCCCGTCGGTCGCGACCGGGACGGCAACGTCACCATCGAGTTCAAGCCGTACGGCGTCCGCCTGGCCTTCCGGCCGGTGGTGCTGTCGGAGGGACGCATTTCTCTGCAGCTCTCGACGGAAGTGTCGGAGCTGACGACCGACGGCGCCTTCACCCTGGGCGCGGGGGGCGAGAACGCCCTGATCATCCCCGGCCTGACGGTTCGGCGGGCGTCCAACACCATCGAACTGCCGTCCGGCGGCGCCTTGATGATCGGCGGCCTGCTCCGCGAAGAAACGCGCCAGAACATCGACCAGCTGCCCGGCCTGGGCGAACTGCCCGTCCTGGGCGCCCTGTTCCGCTCGCGCGACTACGAAGCCGGCCAGACGGAGCTCGTGATCATCGTCGAGGCCTTTGTGGTCAATCCGACCTCACCCAATCGGCTCCAGACGCCGGCCGACGGGCTGAGGATCGCCG
>JBKBUS010000354.1:0-2693 GCA_046290035.1 Brevundimonas sp. | reverse complement strand
GACCCGCTCCCCGCCCGGCAGGACGCCGGACAGTCGGGGATCCGCCCGGGTCACGGGCGCCCCGCCGTGTGCGGCGCCGAGCCGGATGCCCCGCGCGCGCGCCTCGGGCGCGAGGCGGACGCCGCCGAGACGGCGGCCCTCGCGCAGGCGGTCGACGACCAGCCGCCCGTCGGGATTGGCGAGCACCTCGACCACCTCGGGATCGTCGAGGGCCTTAAGGATCTCGGGTCCGAGGGCGTGACGCAGGGCCTCGAGGCGGCGGTCGGCGGAGAGGGCGGCGGCGCTCATGCCGCGACGCCCGACCGGGGATCGGGGTCGCGGGGGACCGTCCCGCCGCGGATGAGGCGGGCGGCGGTGGCGTCCAGCAGGCGGTCGATGCGCCGCTCCACCGAGGCCAGCATCATCGGGTCCTCGTCGATGGCGGCGTCCGGCAGGCGCAGGAAGAAGGCGCGGGCGAGCTCGACGACCAGTTCCTGGACGATCTGCATGTCCCGCTGGTTCGACCGCATGTGATCGCGAAGCGCCCGCTCCAGCGCCGCCAGTCGGTCGTCGGGATCGGCGGCGACCGTGCGGGCGAGGCCCCGCGCCACCGCCCGGCCGGCGGCCTGGCTGAGCGACTGCCCGGCCAGCCGGGCGTCGCGCTTCAGCGCCTCGATCAGGCGCGGATCGCTGAGATAGACCTGGATGCGGGTGGACTGGGTGTCAGGTTTCATGGCGGAGGCCCTGCAGGCTGTCGAGCGCCGCCTGCTGGGCGGCGAACTCGGTGGAGACGCGCTCATAGGTCTCGGCCGCCTTCGCCGCGACGCGGCGCTCATGGATGGCGGCTTCCACCTCCTTGAAGAGCGGAAGGGTGGCGGCGGGGTCCTCGCCGAGCGCCCGGCGCCCGGCCCAGGGGTGGGACGGTCGGCCGGGGCTGTCGACGGGGGCGTCGGGCGGCGGCGGTTCGAGGCGAGCGCGGTCGCGGAAAGGGCGGCGACGGTCGTACTTCAGCTTCTTTGTCCGGAACGGCCGATGGCCGGCGGCGAAGACGATCTGCTCGTCGTCCGGCAGGGACCGGATCTCGCCGGGCTCGAGCAGCGGCCGCTCGATCTCCGAGCGGGAGATCGACGCGTGGCCCGAGGCCAGGCCCGCCGGGCGGCTGCGGCTCTCGCGCGGCTCCAGCACCGTGCCGGTCAGCTTTGAGACCTTGTCCTGGGTCAGGGGGTCGAGCGCGCTGAAGGCGGTGTAGACGTGGCAGTTGTCGAGGATGGTGTTGTGGGGGCCGTAGGTCTCGACGATGTCGTTGAGCGACTGGGCCACGAACAGGGTCCTGATGCCGTAGCCGCTCATCAGCCTGAGCGACTTTTCGAAAAAGGCGAGCCGGCCCAGCAGAGGGAACTCGTCCATCAGCATCAGAAGCTTCCAGGCCTTGGGCCGCCCCTCGACGTCGGTCCGCTCATGGGCCGTCAGGGACTGGGCGGCGGCGTAGAAGAAGAGCCGGACCAGGGGCCGCAGCGCCGCGGCGTCGGCCGGCGCGACCTGGACGTAGAGGCTGACCGGCGCGGGCGCGCACATCAGGTCGCCGAGCGCGAAGTCCGAGGCCGACAGGGCGTGCTCGAGGTCCTCGCCGGCCAGCCACTTCAGATAGGACCGCGCCGTGCCCTGGACGGAGGTGCGGAAGCGATCGTGCATGGCTGCATAGCCCTTCACCGCCGTGGCGATGAAGGGATGGACCTCGGGCGTCCCGCCCGGCCCGATCCGATGCAGGGTGCGGTTCATGACGTCGGCGGAGGCGTCGAGGTCGGCGATCAGATCGCGGACGGTCAGCAGCGACTTCGTCTCTTCGGGGGCTGTGTGGAGCACATGGAGGATGACCGCCTCCAGGATCTCCGAGGCCGCCTTGTCCCAGATGGCCTCGTCGTCGCGCGTGCCGCCGGGATCGGCGAGGATGGCGACGAGCCGCTGGACCTCGGCGACCTCGCCCGGCCCGGGCCGGATCTCGGCCAGGGGATTGAACCGGGCCGAGGTCGGGTCGCGCGGGGCGAACTTCAGGGTGTGGGAGAAGCCCGACCGCCAGCCGGCGGTCTGGGTCCAGAGCTCGCCCTTGGGATCATGGACCAGGACGCTTTCGGGCCAGCTCAGCAGGGTCGGGGTCACGTGCCCCCGACCCTTGCCGGAACGCGTCCCGCCCGTGACCAGGGTGGGACGCAGGTCCCGGGTCGCGAGCAGGCGGCCGCCCATCTCGCCGAGGATGCAGCCGCCCCCGTCGCGCAGGCCCGCCCCGCGCGCCTCGGCGAGGCCGCCCCAGCCGCGGCGCCGCTTCGGCTGACCGCCGGTCACGGCCAGCCCGGCCGCCAGGGTCGCGCCGAAGCCAAGAAGGAAGGCCGGGGCGGCCGCAGAGAGGCCGGGCGTCGCTTCGGGATGGCGTCCGCGCCAGACCAGGAGCGACCACGGCGGATAGAGGGCGACGTCCCGCGTCGGCCGAAGCGCCGGGCCCAGGGCCGGCGCATGGCCATAGGTCCAGGCGAAGGCCTGGGTCGCCGCCTGTCCGCCCAGCAGCACGGCGGTGGCGAGCACGATCAGTCGCGATCCGATGCGATCGGTCATGATGCGGATTGAGGAGATAAAAGCGGGCGCGAATTCGGCGAGGCGGCGGCGAACGCCGTGCGCGGCGTCGCGACAGGGTGGCGTATAGTCGATCCGTTCGGCGAGGT
>JBKBUS010000353.1:0-2693 GCA_046290035.1 Brevundimonas sp. | reverse complement strand
CCCCGCCGGCGTCTCCGCGTCGGCATAGACGCTGACGTCCGCTTCCGGATCGACCGGCTGCGCGTCCACGGGCGCCTCGACCTTCATCTGCCCGACCGGATCGCCCACCGCCGGCGGCGCATCCTCCGAGGCCCTCAGGCCCGAGCGATAGAACAGCACCACCGCCACGATCAGCGCCAGCAGCACCGCGACGCTGACGATCAGCGTCATCGGCGGACGCCCGGGCGGCTGGGGCCGGCGCGCGTCATAGGAACGGTTGAAGGGCAGGTCGTCGTCGGTCGGGGGCGTATAGGCCCCGCGTTCGGGGCGGCCGCGCGGATCGTCGTGGGACATGGGTCGGGCTCTTCCGGCTTTCGGCTCCGGCCCGAATCGGTCCGGCGCGCCGTTCAGTCTAATCGCCCCCGCGCGCCTTTCGAATCACAAGTCCAGAGCGAGGTCGAGGCTGAACAGGTTCCTGTGCTCCTCGATGGCGTAGCGGTCGGTCATGCCGGCGATGTAGTCGCACACCACCCGCGCCCGCACCGACGGGTCGGCGGCATGTTCACCCCATTCCGGCGGCAGCACCGACGGATCGGCCATGAACAGGGCGAACATGTCCTTCAGCAGCCGCCGCGCCTGGCTGCGCGTGCGGTTGACCCGGTAGTGCCGGTACATCCGCTCGAACAGGAAGCGCCGGACCGCCGACAGGTCCTCCAGCATGGCGGCCGAGAAGGCCACCATCGGCCGCGACGCCGCACGCACGTCCTCCGCCGTCCCGATCCCGTCCATCGCCAGCCGCGCCCGCGTCTCGGCCAGCACGTCGTCGACCATCGCGCCGATCATCCGTCGCACCGACTCAAGCCGCACCATGCGCTCGTCCGCCTGCGGCCAGTCGCGCCGAACCTCGGTCAGGATCGCCCCGATCAGCGGCAGGCGCTCCAGGTCCGCCAGGGTGAACAGACCGGCCTGCACCCCGTCGTCCACGTCGTGATTGTTGTAGGCGATGTCGTCCGAGATCGCCGCCACCTGGGCCTCCAGCGAGGCGAAGGTGTCCAGCCGCAGGTCCCATCGGGCGCCGTAGTCCGCCACGGCCTTCCACGCCGGCTCGTCCAGCCGGTGCGCGACAGGGCCGTTGTGCTTGATGACGCCCTCCAGCGTCTCCCACGTCAGGTTCAGTCCCGGAAAGCTCGGATAGCGGGCCTCCAGCTCGGTCACCACGCGGAAGGTCTGGACGTTGTGGTCGAACCCGCCATGCTCCGCCATCAGCAGATGCAGCTCGTCCTCGCCGGCATGCCCGAACGGGGGGTGCCCCAGGTCGTGGGCCAGGGCGACCGCCTCGGCCAGGTCGACGTCCAGCCTCAGCGCGCCCGCCAGCGATCGCGCGATCTGCGCCACCTCCAGCGAGTGGGTCAGGCGGGTGCGGTAGTGGTCGCCCTCGTGCGCCACGAAGACCTGGGTCTTCTCCTTCAGGCGACGAAAGGCGGTGGTATGGATGATCCGGTCCCGATCCCGCGCGAAGGGCGTGCGGGTCCGGCTCTCGGCTTCGGCGTGCAGACGCCCCTTGGACGCCCGCGCGTCGCAGGCGTAGGGGGCGAGGCGGCGGTCGGTGTCCGGATCGGTCAAGGCGGCCTGGCTTTCAAGCGCGACGCCGGGGCTTTGCGCCAGGCGTTCGCCGCCACATATAGAGGGGCGTGAGCGACGTCCAATCCCAGAGCTTCCAGATCGCCGAGCGCGGGCCCGCCGACCACGGCCTTGTGCTGGCCGAGAGCGCCGCGCGGCGCCTCGCCCGCCTGTCGGCCCAGGAGGGCCGTCCCGTGCTGCTGCGCGTCGCCGTCGACGGCGGCGGCTGCTCGGGCTTCCAGTACCGCTTCGAGCTGATCGAGGCGGCCGACCCCGACGACATCGTCATCCGCCGCGACGGTCAGGCCGCCGTCGTCGACCCGGTGTCCCTGCCCTTCCTCAAGGGCTCGGAGATCGCCTTCGTCGAAGAACTCGTCGGCGCCCAGTTCGCGATCCGCAACCCCAACGCCGCCTCTTCCTGCGGCTGCGGCGTCAGCTTCTCGATCTGACCGGCCCTCAGGCCTCGACGCCCACTCCGATCGGACAGGTCACGCCGGTGCCGCCGATGCCGCAGTAGCCGTTCGGGTTCTTGGCCAGATAGCCCTGGTGATAGTCCTCGGCGAAGTAGTAGGGGCCCGCCGGCGCGATCTCGGTCGTGATCTGGCCGCGCCCCGCCTTGGTCAGCGCCGCCTGGTAGGCGTCGCGCGAGGCTTCCGCCTCGGCCCGCTGGGCGTCGTTCAGATAGTAGATCGCCGAGCGGTAGGTCGTGCCCACGTCGTTCCCCTGGCGCATGCCCTGGGTCGGGTCGTGGTTCTCCCAGAACGCCTTCAGCAGCTGGCCGTAGGTGATCTCCTTGGGATTGAAGACCACCTGCACCACCTCCGCGTGGCCGGTCAGCCCGGTGCAGGTCTCCTCATAGGTCGGGTTCGGCGTGATGCCGCCCGAGTATCCGACCGACGTCACCCAGACGCCCGGCAGCTGCCAGAACACCCGCTCCACGCCCCAGAAGCAGCCCATGCCGAAGATCGCCGTCTCGAACCCCTCCGGGTGCGGCCCCTTCAGCGGACGTCCGGTCACATAGTGGACCTCGTCGGTCTTCAGCGGCGTCTGGCGGCCCGGCAGGGCGGTCTCGGCGGTCGGCAGGGTGGTCTTCT
>JBKBUS010000352.1:0-2704 GCA_046290035.1 Brevundimonas sp. | reverse complement strand
TCGAACGTCCGGTCGTCCAGCAGCGGCCGGATCGTGTCGCGCCAGTCCCGGAACGCCAGCCGGCTGGCCTTCAGCGCCGCGCCCCGGAAGTCGGTCAGGGCGCCCAGGCCCCCGGCCTGGAACTCGCGCCAGAACCCGCCCGCGACCCTCAGCCGGTCGTGCACCTGACGGGTCACATAGCCCTCGAGGCGGCCGATCCAGGCGCCGGCGTCGTTCTGCATCAGCCGCCCGCGCTCCTGGGCGGCGTTCAGGATCTCCGCGACCTTCAGGGCGTCCGCGTCGCCGGTCGGCTCCAGCTTGCCGCCGTTCAGCCGCGCCATCTCCCGCGCCACCGCCCGCTCGAAGTCGCGGTCGACGGTGAAGCCCGACAGCCGGCCCAGCAGCCCGGCCTGCCTCAGGCCGCGCTCCACCTCGCCCCACAGCGCCACCGTGCGCGCCCGCGCCTCCGCGTCGACCGAGAAGCTGGCGCCCAGCCCCTGCCGCTCGGAACCGACGTTGAACGCCTTCAGCCGGTCCGCCTCGTCGCCCACGGCCTCGCCCATGCCCGCCACGAACGCGTCGAACGCCTCGCTGGCCCGCGCGGACGCCAGGCGCAGACGTCGCTCCGCCAGGCGGCCCAGCACCTCCTCCCGCGTCAGCTCCGCCGCCGCCTGCGCCACCGCCTCCCGGTCGAAGGCCTGGCCCTTGCGCTGGGCCTTCCTCAGCAGCCGCTGCAGGATGTCGTCGATTTCCTCGTCGCTGAAGGCGTCTCCGGTCGCCATCCGCACTGGCGTATGACAGGCCCGGGTCATGTCGGCCTCCTAAGGTTCAGGGTGAAGTCCGCGCGGATCAGCACGCCGCAGTCGCAGGCGAAGCCTGGTTCCTCCACCAGCCGCCACACCCCGTCGCGGCCTTCCTCGAAGTCCAGGCCGCGCGTCAGCATGTGCGTCAGGTCGCACGCCGGACAGTCGAACTGCACCTCGTCGGGCGTCACGGCGACACAGGTCATGACGCGCGGGGCGGAACGGGTGGGACGGGAGAACGGCCGAGCTTTCATGTCGGCCACTGAACATGGGTTCATGCGACAAACTCGGTCGTAATGCAGACGGCGGCGGCGCGGATCGCCTCCGCGACCGTGGATGGATCGTCGGCGCCTGTGGACGGCGCCAGCGTCACCCCGGCCAGGCGCGCCAGCGCCTCGTTGTCCTCGGCCAGGGCCTTCAGCTCGGGATCGCCCGCGATCAGGGCGGCCGCCCGCGCCTGGGGGGTTAGGGCCTCGGGGGGCTCAACCTGTCCGCCAGGTCGTGCAGCCGGTCCGCCGTCGCCCGGTCCATCGCCGCTTCTGCCGGATCCTCGCTGTTCAGGCTCAGGCCGTCGAAGATCGAGGACAGGAGCCTCAGCCGCTCGGGTCGTCCATAGGGGTTCGTCGCCCCCGGCGTAGGCGAGGCCTCGGCTGCCTGGCCCTTCGGCCCGCTCGAAGCTGTCGAGGACGTCCTGGAGGAAGGCGCGCGCATCGGGGATGTCTCCGAACAGGTCTGGGCCGGGCGGCGTCTCGGCCGCGCGGCGGGCGTAGGCTGTCAGGCCCGCGGCGATCTTCTCGCGCGCGCGGGGCTGGGTCATGGCGTCGTTGCGATAGAACAGCTTCAGGAACGCCCCGGTTTCCGGGCTCATCACCTCGCCGTTCAGCAGGTCGATCTGATCCGCGCGCTGGCCGAACAGCTCGGACACGGGAACCCGGCGCCGCCGCGCCTCGCGCACCAGGTCCAGCGCCGCGCTCAGCGCTTCGGTCGGGTCCAGCCCCGGCGGCGCTTCCGCGCGCATCCGCGCCCAGGCGGGGGCCGCGTCCGCCAGCGCCTGGCCGATGCCCGCCACCTCCGGCGCGCCCTCCTCGAACAGCGCCGACGTCAGCCGCGCGTCGCCGTATGCCGCCTGCGTCAGGGCCGCCCGCATCCGCGCCACGCCCTGCACGTTCAGGGCCCCGTCGCGATCGGTCAGCAGGTTCTTGTCGCCCACGGCGACCCGGTCCAGGAACGCCCGCTGGAACGGCCGACCCTCGGCCGTCGCCGGATCCGCGTCGCCCAGCGCCTCCAAGAGCGCCGCGTCCACGTCGCGCGCGTCCTTTCTCGCCTGCTCGATGGGCGAATAGGCGTCCGTCTGGCGCGCGTTCAGCTTTTCCGCCAGGCGCGCCCGCTCCGGGCCGCGCATCGCCTCGGTGCGCATTCGCACCAGCACGGGCCGCCGAAAGCCCGAGGTGTCGATGTTCTGACGCTGAAGCTCGCCCAGGTATCGCGTCCACGCGGGCGTGCCGGTGTTGGCGCTGCGCCTCAGCGCGACGATCCGCCCGTTGCCGCTTTCCACAAGGCCGTCGGGGCTGACGATCGCCGCCCCGCCCGAGGCCACCCGGTCGCGCATCAGCAGCCCCGGGTTCAGGTCGCGCTCAAGCTCGTAGTTCTCGGCCTGACTGCCTGGCCGCGACCGGTCGCGCGGCTGCAGCTGGCGCGGATAGGCGGTGTTCTCGGTCAGGTCGTCGGAATGGCTGGTGACCAGGTCGTCCAGCTCCACCACGGCGAACCGCACCGGCAGCTCGCCGCCGTCTTTGAGGATCGCCGTGTCCGCCTCCAGCCAGCGCCCCCGGATCGACGGCGCGGCGCTCGTCTCGTCCAGCGCGTCCAGCCCCACCCGCGTCAGCGAGCCCGACAGGTCCAGCGGCGCGTCCTCGGCCGCC
>JBKBUS010000351.1:0-2718 GCA_046290035.1 Brevundimonas sp. | reverse complement strand
CGCGACGGAGGGCTAAGCTGGGAGGCGGTGGCCATCGACGGTCCGGCGGTGAAGGGCGTCTGCGCCATCGACGTGCACCGCCAGCCGTTCATCAACGCCGGCGTGCTGGATCACCGCGTGACGCTCCGGGCCGGCGGCCGTGTCGGCACGCCGGCATTCCTCGCGACGTCGCGGGACCTCGGCGAGACCTGGACATCCGAGGACATGTCCGCCCACACCGCGATGATCCTGGACGTGCTGTTCGTCTCGGATCAGGTCGGCTTCATCTGCGGCGCCACCGACGGCGACGTCAGCCGGTCGCGCGCGCGCATCCTGCGCACCGCCGACGGCGGACGCACCTGGACCACCGTCTATGAGAGCACCCGCCCGTGGGAGCTGACCTGGAAAGCCAGCTTCCCGACACCCGAGATCGGCTACGTCACGGTCCAGAGCTATGATCCCGATCCTGCTGCAAGCGCGCGCTTCGTCGCCAAGACCACCGACGGGGGCCTGACCTGGGCCGAACTCCCCTTGGTCGATGACGCGCGCGTCCGCGCGTTCGGGATCGGCTTCGTCGACGCCGATCATGGCTATGTCGGCGCCGTACCGGGCGGATTCGAGACGCGGGACGGCGGCCGGACCTGGACGCCGGCCGGTTTCGGCCCGGCGGTCAACAAGGTGCGCGTCGTTCGCGACGACACCGGGACGTCCGTCTTCGCCATCGGCGCGCAGGTCCACAGGCTCGATCTCTGATCCCCCTTTCGGAAGATTCACGTGCGTTACGGAAAGTCCGGCGGCAGCATATGGCCACGCTTGGAAACCAGAGGAGGCACCCCCATGCGCCGTATCCTGATCGCCGCCGTCATCGCGGCTGTCGCCGCCCCGATGCTGTCGGGCTGCATCATCATCGCCACCGACGAGCCGGTTCAGACCAGCCATCACCGCGACCACGACTGAGCGTGGCGTGACTCAGGCCCGCTGGAACTTCGGCAGCATGTCCGCCGGAATCCGCGCGGGCCTGAGGGTGCGGGCGTCCACCAGGCACCACTCCGAAATCCCCTGAGCGCACAGCCGGCCGTCCCCGTCCTCGATGCGCACATAGCGATTGAAGCGAGGACCGTCCGGATCGCCGACCCAGGTGCGCGCCACCACGCCGGTCGCCTCCGGCCCGATGCCGCGCAGGTAGTCGATCTCGTGACGCAGGGCGACCCAGGACCACTTCGCCCGCGTCGCCAGATCGAAGCGCGCGTTCCAATGAGCGGTCCCGGCTTCCTGCAGCCAGCCGACATAGACCACGTTGTTGACGTGGCCGTTCTCGTCGATGTGCTCCGGCTGGACCGTCAGCGGCACGACGAAGATTTCGCGATCCGCGCGCGGCTCGAGCGGCTTGCGGCCCATCAGGCGTCCAGGTCGCCGAGCGCCACGCCCTTCTCGGCCATCAGGGTCTGAAGCTCGCCCGACTGGAACATCTCGCGCATGATGTCAGAGCCGCCCACGAACTCGCCCTTCACATAGAGCTGCGGGATGGTCGGCCAGTCGCTGAAGGCCTTGATGCCTTCGCGCAGCGACTCATCCTGAAGGACGTCCACCCCGACGAAAGGCGCGCCGACGTGATCCAGGATCTGGACCGCCAGTGAGGAGAAACCGCAGCGCGGCTGATCCGGCACGCCCTTCATGAACAGCACCACCGGATGTTCGGCGACGGTCTGGGCGATGAAGGCATGGACGGGGTTGTCGGCGGCGGTGTCGGTCACGGGCGGGCCCTTTCGGTTCGTGGCCGCACCTAGGCGCCCGGCAAGGCCGGGTCAAGCGAGGGCGTGGGCGAAGATTAGGCCGCAGCCGAGCGGACGCGCGCCATCTCGATCTGGGCGGCCAGTCCAGCGGGGAGGTCGCGCTCCGGCGTGTCGATCAGCGCCATCAGGCGTTCGGGCGTGTCGATGTCGACCACGGCCGATCCGATCGACGGATCGGTCAGGGCGAAGGCGAGACACAGCTGCTCGGCCGTCCAGCCCTGGATGTGGTGCAGGAAGGCGAAGGAGTCCGACGGGCGCTGTTCCGTGGGAGCCTCCACCTTGCCGGCCCCGAAGCCGAAGAGGCCCCGCTTCTGCGGCGCGGCGGCGGGGCTTGTGCGCGCGCGCCGGGCGATGGCGTCCGGATAGAAGCCGACAGCCAGCACGGCCATGTCCCGCTCGCGCGCCTCGCGCATGCGCGCCCGGACCTGCCAGGACGAGTTCACATGGTAGGGCGTGATCAGCACATCGAAGGCGCCGGTGGACACATAGGCGTCCATGACCGGCCCGTCCCCGGCGACGCCCAGCATCTTGGCGCGGCCCGACGAGCGCTGGGCCTTGAGCGCCTGCAACGCCAGCTGCGGCAGTTCGTCCTCGCCCGGCTGATCCAGAAGCGCCACATCGATCCAGCCGAGGCCGGAGACGTGCAGAACCCGGTCGATGGCGTGGGTCAGCCCCTCGGGCGAAAAGTCGCGCTCGGAGCCCCGACGGCCGTCGCCGGCGCCGAGCGTCAGGATGACCGACACCAGCTCGCGATCCACCGCCGACAGGGCGTCGCCTACGATCTCGGCGAGAACCGGGTCGGCGGTCTCGAGCGCATAGGCGTTCACGCCGCCTTCCAGCGCCTGGAAGATCAGCTGTCGCGTGTAGTCCGGGCCGCGCATGATCGCGGCTGCGCCGAGCTTGACGGTCAGGCTTGAGATGGCGGCGCCGGTCCGGCCGAAGGGGC
>JBKBUS010000350.1:0-2722 GCA_046290035.1 Brevundimonas sp. | reverse complement strand
AGCGTCAGCTGATCCGGGGTGGTGATCGCCTCGAGCACCGGCGCGCAGGCAGGCCAGAAGGCGAGCACCTCGGCCTTCCAGGCCTCGAGCCCCGCGTCGCGCCAGCGGAGGTGGTCGGCCGCCTTCAGACTCCAGAAGAAGGTGGCGAGGGGCTGCGGGCCGTCCGGGCGGCGACCCACCGGCAGGACGCCGATCATCTTGTCGGCCGCGCGATAGACCTGCTGCAATGCCGACGGGTCGAAGTCAGGTGTTTCCGGCCAGGGCGTGGTCGCCCAGAGCGCTCCGAACTCGAGCGCCCGTCGTCGGGCGCCCAGCCTTCGCTCGGCGATCAGGGAGCGGGCGCCGGTGGCGTCCACCACGAGATCGAAACGCGGCGTTCGACGACCGTCCGAGGCGATCAGCCGGCCCTCGTCCGCGTCCACGGCGGTGAAGCCCGTCTCGAACCGGACCCCGCTCTGGAGCGCCGCGCGATGGAGCACCTCGAACAGCGCCGCGCGATGCACCCCCAGCGCCGCCTCCGAGCGCCTGAGGTGGGCGTAGCTGACGTCCAGGACGAGATCGCCGGTCGGATGACGTCGCCCGACGATGTGCGTCAACGGCTGTCCCAGCGCGCGGATCTCGGCCTCCAGCCCCAGGGCGCGCATGACAGCCAGCCCCGTCGGCTGCAGCATGAATCCCGCGCCGACCGGCGCCGGGGCGTCGAACCGTTCGTGCACCACCACGTCGCGCCCCTGACGCGCCAAGGCGATGGCGGCGGCGAGCCCCGCCGGGCCCGCCCCGGCGACGGCGATGGTGCGGAGCGCGCGCACGGAGGTCAGGCGGGGACGAGCTCGATCAGGTCGAGGTTGGACTCCGTCTGCGGCCACGGCACGACCAGACGCCAGCGGGCGGCCCCGATGCGCTCCAGCACCGCCACCATGTCGCGGTCCGGGCGCTGGCCGTAGGAGTTGGCGGGCGGCTCGGCGCCCAGCGCGAGCGAGCCGAGGAAGACCATGCGCTCGCCGTTCTCGGGGAACAGCAGGCCGGCGGGGTTCTGGGAGCCCGTCAGCTTCGAGAACTTCAGGCCGTTGGGCGTTTGCTCGATGCGGCAGCGGAACCAGCCGTAGACGACGTAGCCCAGACCCTCGTCGCCGCTCTGGGAGCCCAGCTTGACGGTGCGGCAGCGGTAGTCGCCGACGGGCGGGGCGACGTTCGGCTGGACCGCGCGCGGGTCGATCAGGTCTCCGACCGAAGCGAGGTCGCCCGATCCCTCCTGCCGGCGGGCCTGCTCCAGGGCGAGCTCCCAGGCGGCGTCGACGCGGTTCAGGCGGTCCCGGTCGAAACTGGTGATGACGCCGCGCCAGTCGCGAAGCACCGGACCCGACATGCCTGGGCCGGGCGGCGGCGGGGGCGGCGGGGGCGCGGCGGTGGCGCAGGCCGAGACGAGCAGCAGCGAGGCGAGGATCAGGGAACGGCGCATGGAGCCTCCGGCGTGGTCCGCGCCCTTATCGCCCGCGGGCTCCGGCCGGTTCAAGCCTGACCATCGTCACAAGCGTGGCCGGTCAGGCCGCGCGGGCCTGGTCGTGATCCCCCAGGTGCGCCGCCAGCACCGCCAGCAGGGCGGGCAGCTCGATCGGCTTGGTCAGCCAGGCGGCGAACCCCGCCTCGGCCCCGCGCTTCGCGTGGCGAGGGGCGGCGTTGGCGGTCAGGGCGGCGACGGGAATGTTCCGCGTCATCGGATCGTCCGCTAGCGCGCGACGGACCTCCCAGCCGTCCATGTCGGGAAGATTGATGTCGAGCAGGATGAGGTCCGGCATCAGCTCCCGGGCGAGCACCAGGCCGTCGGCTCCGGTCGGCGCGGCGTGCAGGCGCGCGCCATCCACGCAGGCCTGAAGGATATGGCGCACCAGCGCCACGTTGGCGGGATGATCCTCGATGTATAGCACCACGCCCCGTCCCCCGAGCCGGTCGCGGGCCACGCCGGGCAGGTCGAGACGCGTCGCCTCAGGCGTCAGCTCCAGGACCGCGTTCCAGCCCTCCAGCCGGCGCCGGATGTCGGCGAGGGCGCGCGGCTCCAGCGCGACGGGCGGCAGCGTCAGCCGCGCCCCGTCGACCAGGGGGTCGATCCCTGTCTCCAGCCGGGCCCCGGCGGGCGCGGCGGCGAGGGCCGGCCGCAGAAGGTCCGCCAGCGCGGTGACGAGACGCGCCTCCTCGGCCACGACGCTCATGCCGGCGCGCGGCCTGGGGGGAACCAGACGGGGGTCGCCGAGCTCGCGGACGACGCGGGTCAGCACGACGCCCGGATCGACGCGCCGCAGGCCCCCGTGACCCTCGCCGTCGGAAAGGCCGGCCTCGACGAGCGTCCTCAGACGTCCGGCCGCCTCCTGCATGCGCTCGACGGCCTCGGCGTGGCGTCGCTCCAGCCGGCCGCCGCGGGCGTCCCGGACCAGGCCCTCGCAGAAGCCGGCGACGGCGTTCAGCGGCGTGCGCAGGTCGTGCGCCAGCCGATCCATGCGCTCATCTAATCTGCGTCGCTGGGTCATCGCGGCCGCCTCGGCCGCGGCCCGCCGCAGCGACTCGGGGCTGTGCTGGACGACGCCGGGCATGGAGCTGATGGGGCGGGGTTCGGCGAGACCCTCCGCGACGAACAGCGGCAGCACGAGCCGGCGCGGTTCGACGCTGGTCTCGGCCACCATCGCGCGCATCGCCGGCGAGGTCCGCAGCCGGCGAGGGCGCTGGCGCA
>JBKBUS010000349.1:0-2731 GCA_046290035.1 Brevundimonas sp. | reverse complement strand
GCCGGCGCCGCCGGGCTCGTACTCGCCGCCGGTGCGGCCGGTCCCATCCTGGCCCAGGACGTCGCCCCGCCGACGCAGGTCAGGACGACGGAGGGCCTGATCCCGACCCAGGAGTATGTCCTCGACAACGGTCTGCGAGTGATCTTCCACCTCGACCGGTCCGATCCGGTCACCGCCGTGGTGCTGGCCGCCCGTGTCGGGTCGGCGCGCGAGGAGCCGGGCCGAACCGGCTTCGCGCACCTGTTCGAGCATCTGTTCTTCCTCGACTCCGAGAACCTGGGGCCGGGCGGCCTGGACCGAATGAGCGCGCGGATCGGCGGCTCGGGGGCTAACGGCTCCACCAGCTTCGACCTGACGGACTATCTGCAGACCGTCCCGAACGACGCGCTCGAGAAGATGATCTGGGCCGAGGCGGATAAGCTCGGCTACTTCATCAACACCGTGACCGACGCCGTGCTCGCCAAGGAGAAGCAGGTCGTCAAGAACGAGAAGCGCCAGTCCGTCGACAACCGGCCGTATGGCCACACCTACGGCGTCATCCTCGAGAACATGTTCCCCGAGGGGCACCCCTACAGCTGGCCGGTGATCGGGTCGCTGGCCGACCTGGACGCGGCGACGCTTGAGGACGTCCAGACCTTCTACCGGCGCTGGTACACGCCTAACAATTCGACGTTGGTGATCGCCGGGGATTTCGACACGGAGCAGGCGCTCGGCTGGGTCCAACGCTACTTCGGCGAGATCCCGCGAGGCGTGGAGGCCCCCGAAGTCCGGCCCCAGGCGGCGAACCTGTCCGAGACACGCCGGCTGGTGCACGAGGACAACTACGCCCGGCTGCCGCAGCTGACGCTGGCGTTCCCCACGGTGGCGCGGGGCCATCCCGACGAGGCGGCGCTGGACGCCTTGTTCATCCTGCTCACCGCTGGACGCGACGCGCCTCTGACCCAGGTGCTGGTGGACGAACTGCAGGTGACCGACGAGGTGGCGGGCTTCAACCAGTCCCAGCAGATTGCGGGCCTGGGCATGATACAGGCGACCGCCTTTGACGGCGTGGACCTGGACCAGGTGCAGGCCGGCGTCAGCCAGGCGCTAGAGCGTTTCGAAGCCTCGGGCGTCGACCCCGCCGCGCTCGAGCGGGTCAAGACCCAGGCGGAAGCGGAATTCTACAACGGCCTGGGCAGCGTGCTGGGTAAGGGCGCGGCGCTGGCGCGCTACGACCTGTACGGCACGACGGCGGACGCCGATCTGGCGGCGCTGCGGGCGCTGACGCCGGACGACTTGATGCGGGTCTACCGCACCTACATCAAGGACCGGCCGCACGTGGCGACCAGCTTCGTGCCGCGGGGCCAGGCCGAGCTGGCGTTGGAAGGCTCCGACGTCGCCGAGGTCGTGGTCGAGCCGATCGTCCAGGGCGCCGAGGCGCCGGTCGATCCGCGCGCGGGGGAGGTGGCCTACGAACGCACCCCTTCGTCCTTCGACCGCACCGTCGAGCCGCCGTATGGCGAGTCGCCGGTCATCACCCCGCCGACGATCTGGAGCGCGGAGCTGGGCAACGGGCTGGACGTTTCGGGCATCCAGAACGACGAGTTGCCGGTCGTGGCCTTCGAACTGTCGGTCGACGGCGGCCGCCTGTTCGACGATCCGGAGCGGCCCGGCGCGGCGAACCTGCTCGCCCGGATGATGAGCCGTGGCACGCGCACCAAGACGCCCGCCGAGCTCGAGAACGCGTTCAAGGCCCTGGGAGCACAGGTGAACGTCCAGGCGGGAGACGAGCGGTTCATCGTGTCGGGCACGACCCTGTCGCGCAACCTGACGGCCACGCTCGATCTGGTCGAGGAGATGATGTTCGAGCCGCGCTGGGACGAGGGCGAGCTGACGCTGGCGAAGGCTGCGGTGACCGCGCAAATCCAGGGCCTGAGGGCCCAGCCGACCGCGATCGCGGCACGTCTCTATGACGCCGTGGCCTATGGCGAGGACCACATCCTTTCCACCTCGCCGCTCGGCACCGAAGAGGCTGTGGCGGCTCTGAGCATGGCCGACCTGCAGGCGATGCTGGCGCTGTGGTCGCCGGCGAACGCGCGCTTCCGCGTCGTCGGCGACGTGGATCAGGCCGGAGCGCTGGCGGCGCTCGATGGGCTGGGCGCGCACTGGGCGGACCGCGAGGTCGAGATCCCGGCCTATCCGCGCCCGCAGCGGCCGGAACAGGCGAGAGTCTATTTCTACGACGTGCCAGGCGCGGCCCAGTCGGTGCTCAACTTCGGCTATCCGGCGCTGACGCGCGACGACCCCGCCTACTATCCGTCGGTGGCGATGAACTACCGGCTGGGCGGAGGCGGCTTCGCCTCGCGCCTGACGCAGCAGCTGCGTGAGGGTCAGGGCTACACCTACGGCGTCTTCACGACCTTTTCGGGGGGCGAGACGTTCGGCGATTTCAACCTGGGCAGCTCGGTGCGCTCGAACGTGACGCTGGAGGCCGCGACCCTGGCCCGCGACATCCTGCGCGACTACGGCGCGACCTTCACCGAGGAAGACCTGGAGGTCACCCGGAGCGCCCTGTCCAAGAGCCGGGCGCGCGCCTTCGAGACCGCGGGCGCCAAGCTGGACGTGCTGGAGGCCATCGGCGACTACGGCCTGCCCGCCGACTACCTCGCGCGGGAATCCGCCGTGATCGAGGGGCTGACGGTGGACCAGGTGCGCCGCCTGGCCGCCGAGCGGATCGACACCGACGCCCTGA
>JBKBUS010000348.1:0-2733 GCA_046290035.1 Brevundimonas sp. | reverse complement strand
GCCTTCCTTGGGCTGCTGGCCGAGAGCGACGTGAGCTTCAGACCCCCCGCGCAGGAGTGACGACGCCGCGAGCGTGGCGAAACTGGTAGACGCAAGCGACTTAAAATCGCTCGACCTCGGTCATGCGGGTTCGACCCCCGCCGCTCGCACCATCGGCTCACTTCGTGTTTCCGCCTCAGAGCCGGCCTTAACAGGCCCCGCCTTTCCTTGGCAGAAGGGCGCAGGGGAAACGCCGGTCGACACGGAAGCCGCATGAAGAGAGTCCGCCCATGAACCGTGCGAGGAGGGCGCGCATCGTCGCCACGCTCGGACCCGCCAGCCGCGCCCCCGGCACGGTCAAGGCCCTGGCCCAGGCCGGGGTGGACGTGTTCCGGCTGAACTTCAGCCACGGCTCGCACGAGGACCACGCCGCGGCGCTGAAGGCCGTGCGCGGCGCGGAGATGGCGCTGCAGCGGCCGCTGGGCGTGCTGGCGGACCTGCAGGGGCCCAAGCTGCGCCTGGGCAAGTTCGCCGAGACGTCCATCGCGGTGAAGCCCGGCCACACCATGCGCTTCGACCTGGACCCGACGCCCGGCGACGCCACGCGGGTGCAGATGCCGCATCCGGAGATCTTCAAGGCGCTGCGCACCGGCATGGCGCTCCTGATCGACGACGGGCGGGTGCGCCTGCGCGTGGGCGAGCGGGCCGACGACTGGGCCGAGGTGACGGTCGAGAGCGGCACGAAGCTGTCGGACCGCAAGGGCGTGGCCGTGCCTGACGCCGTCATTCCCGTCTCGGCGCTGACGCCCAAGGACCGCGAGGACCTGAATTTCGCGCTGCGCATCGGCGTGGACTGGGTGGCCCTGAGCTTCGTCCAGAAGGCCGAGGACATGGCCGAGCTGAAGTCGATCGTGAAGGGCCGCGCCGCGTGCCTCGCCAAGATCGAGAAGCCGCAGGCGCTGGCGGCGCTGGAGAGCATCCTGGACTACTGCGACGGCGTCATGGTCGCGCGCGGGGACCTGGGCGTGGAGATGCACCCGGAAGAGGTGCCGGTCGCCCAGAAGACCATCATCCGCGCCGCCCGCCAGCGCGGCGTGCCGGTGATCGTGGCCACCCAGATGTTGGAGTCCATGACCGCTTCGCCCGCGCCCACCCGGGCCGAGGCGTCGGACGTGGCCAACGCCGTCTATGAGGGCGCCGACGCCCTGATGCTGTCGGCCGAGACGGCGTCGGGCGACTATCCGCTGGAGGCGGTCGGCATCATGAACCGGATCATGGAGCGGATCGAAAGCGATCCGCTCTGGCCCAGCCTGATGGACGCCGAGCACGCGGGCATGGAGGGCTATGACGCCGACGCGCTGGTGGCCGCCGCGCGGAAGGCGGGGGAGGCGTCCTCGACCGGCTGCATCGTGGTGTTCACGACGCTGGGGGGCACGGCGCGGCGGATGGCGCGGGAGCGGCCGCTGCATCCGGTGCTGGCGCTGACGCCGAACCCGGACACGGCGCGGCGCCTGGCGCTGGTCTGGGGGCTGGAGCCCCGGCTGGGCCGCCAGCCGGCGTCGCTGGAGGAGGTCACCGACGACGCGGTCGGCGCGGCGCTGGAGTACGGACTGGCCCAGCCCGGGCAGCGCATCCTGATCCTGGCGGGCACGCCCTTCGGGGCGCCGGGCGCGGCCAACCTGCTGCGGCTGGCGCATGCGCCGAGCCAGGCGAAGCCGGCGCGCCGCAAGAAGAGCTAGCGGCCCGTCACCAGCTTGGCGAACAGAAGGGCCGTGGTGTCGATCACGGCCTCGAGCGGCGTGTCTCCGCGCTGCATCAGGCGCAGGCCCGCGGCGACGGAGTCGACCATGCTGGCGGCCTCGTAGGACGCGAGGCGGGCGTCCAGCCGAGGATCGTGGCGGCCGTTGACCCGCGCCTCGGCGATGCGCCGCTCGATGGCCAGGTGGACGCGGCGGAGGCGCCGGATGCGCTCGCGGGCGAAGGCGTCGTGGCCCTCGTCCGCCAGGGCGTTCTCGATCCTGAGCACCGGCCCGTGCTCGGCCCAGATGTCCACGACCGCCAGCACATAGGCACGCGCCTGTTCGAAGGCGCGCTCGCCGGACCAGTCGGCGTCGAACAGGGCGGCCAGACCCTGATACGGCGCGCCGGCGGCCTCGCACAGCGCCAGCACCGGCTCGTCGACGGTCTTGAAATAGGTGTAGAAGCTGGGCGCGCTGACGCCGGCCGCCCGGGCGATGTCGGCCGGACGCAGGTCCGCCAGCTTGTGGGTCTCCAGAAGCCCGCGCGCAGCCCCCAGCAGGGCGTCGCGGGTGCGGCCGCCGCGCCGCCCGATGCGGTGTCCCAGCTTGTTGACCGGCCGCTCGCCCGTGTCGCCCATCGCCGCCTCCGCCGACAGAGTGGCGGGGCCAGTGAGCAACTGCAACATGCGCGATGAAAGCGGAGCCATTGGGGGCAGGAGGCGTTAAGCTCGCCGAACGCCGTCTTTGGAGGTCGCCCCGATGCGTCGCCTGATCGCCCTGTCGCTGATCCCCGCCCTGGTCGCCGCCTGCTCTCGCGAGGACGCTCAGCCGCCGCGGCCGGTGGAGCCGGCGCCGGCCCCCGCGACGCCTGCGGTTCCCGCCGTCGGCTACGCCTGCGAAAGCGGCCAGACGGTGAGCGTCGCCTACGGCGCCGACGAGACCGCGCGGCTGACCTATCAGGGGCAGGCCTACGACCTGAGGCTCGCGCCGTCGGGCAGCGGCGCGCGCTATACCG
>JBKBUS010000347.1:1340-2742 GCA_046290035.1 Brevundimonas sp. | reverse complement strand
CCTGTTCGCGTAGCGAATGGGGAGGTGGATCGGCGCGAAGCGACGAGACGGAGGGGCTGATGGCGACCCAAGCCGTCTGGTTCGACGAGATCGACTCGACCAACGCCGAGGCGCGTCGCCGCGCCGAAGCCGGCGAGACCGGCCCGCTCTGGCTGGCGGCGCGGCGGCAGACCGCCGGGCGCGGTCGGCGCGGCCGGGCCTGGGAGAGCGACACGGGCAATCTGTTCGCCACCCTGCTGACCGCCACGCGCCGTCCGGCCGGGGAGGCGGCGCAGGCGAGCTTCCTCGCGGCGCTGGCGGTGGCGGAGCTGCTGGACGCCTTCGCGACCGAGGGCGCGGTGACGATCAAATGGCCCAACGACGTGATGCTGGCCGGGGAAAAGGCGTCCGGCATCCTGCTGGAGTCCGGCGGGCGCGCCGACGGCGGCCTCTGGCTGGCGGTCGGCATCGGCGTGAACCTGGCCCATGCGCCGGAGGGGACGGAGCGACCGGCGACCGCGCTGGCGCGGCATCTGCGCCCCGACATCGCCTATCCCCCGCCCCCGGAGATAGCGCTTGAGCTGCTCGCCGAGCGGTTCGCCGCCTGGAGCGAGCGCTGGGACCGGTACGGCTTCGAGCCGGTGCTGGACGCCTGGCGCCGCCGCGCGCCGGGGCTGTACGGCCCGTGCGTGGCGCGTCTGTCGGGGGAGACCCTCAGCGGCGTCGCCGACGGGGTGGAGCCGGACGGGTCGCTGCGCCTGAGGCTGCCGGACGGAAGCGTGCGGCTTATATCGGCGGGCGACGTGTTCTTCGGGGAGGCGGCCTGATGCTTCTGGCCATCGAGCAGGGCAACACCAACACGCTGTTCGCCGTCCATGACGGCGCCGAGTGGATCGCCCAGTGGCGCACGGCGACGGAGTCCAGCCGCACCGCCGACGAATACGCCGTCTGGCTGACCCAGCTCCTGTCCATGCGCGGGCTGGAGCTCGGCGCGCTGGACGGCTGCATCATCTCCAGCGTGGTGCCGCAGTCGATCTTCAACCTCAGGAACCTGTCGCGGCGCTATCTGAACGTCGAGCCCCTGGTGATCGGCGAGAACGTCGAGCTGGGCATCCCCGTGCGGATCGCCAAACCCAGCGAGGCGGGGGCCGACCGGCTGGTCAACGCCGTCGGCGCGCACCTGGCCTATCCGGGCGACCTGATCGTCATCGATTCCGGCACCGCCACGACCTTCGACGTGGTCGCCGCCGACGGCGCCTTCGAGGGCGGGATCATCGCGCCGGGCGTGAACCTAAGCCTTCAGGCCCTGCACGAGGCGGCCGCCATGCTGCCCCGCATCGCCATCCAACGCCCGCCGACGGTGATCGGCAAGGACACGGTGACGAACATGCAGTCCGGCGTCTTCTGGGGCTATATCGCCCTG
>JBKBUS010000347.1:0-1330 GCA_046290035.1 Brevundimonas sp. | reverse complement strand
TTCGAGGGCTACCGCAACAAGGACGGCTCGGTCGGCACGCGCAACATCCTGGCCATCACGACCACCGTGCAATGCGTGGCCGGCGTCGTCGCCCAGGCCGTGGCGCGCATCAAGGCCGAGTGGGGCAAGCCCATGACGGTGATCGGAACCGGCGGCGTGGTCAGCCTGTTCGAAGGCGCCACCGACAGCATCGACCGGTTCGATCCGGACCTGACCATCCGCGGCCTGCTCGAAATCTGGCGCCGCAATCCCCACATCGGGCGGACATGACAAAGCAAACGAACGACGAACTCGTCTTCCTGCCGCTGGGCGGGTCCGACGAGGTCGGTATGAACCTGAATCTCTACGGCTTCGGGCCGGAGCATGCGCGCCAGTGGATCGTCGTCGACGTGGGCGTGACCTTCGGCGACCTGTCGACGCCCGGCGTGGACGTGATCACGCCAGATCCCGCCTTCCTGGAGGGCGAGCAGCTTCTGGGCATCGTGCTGACTCACGCGCACGAGGACCACATCGGCGCCCTGGCCTGGCTTTGGCCGCGCATGAAGGCGCCGGTCTATGCGACGCCCTTCACCGCCTTCCTGATCCGCGAGAAGCTGCGCGACCAGAACCTGCTGGACGAGGTGGAGATCATCGAGGTCCCGCTGGGCGGCCGCATCGAGCTGGGGCCGTTCCGGATCGACCTCGTGACGCTGACCCACTCCATCCCCGAGCCGAACGGGCTGGCGATCCGCACGCCCGCCGGGCTGGTGCTGCACACCGGGGACTGGAAGCTGGATCCCGATCCGATCACCGGACAGGTCACCGACGCCTCGGCCCTGACGGCGCTGGGCGACGAGGGCGTGCTGGCGATGGTGTGCGATTCCACCAACGTCTTCGTCGAGGGCCGCGCCGGCTCGGAAGGAACGGTGCGCGAGGCGCTGGCCGAGCTGATCGGCTCGCTGAAGGGCCGCGTCGCCGTGGGCTGTTTCGCCTCCAACGTCGCGCGCATGGACAGCGTCTGCCGCGCGGCGGAAGCCGCCGGGCGGCGCGTGGCGCTGGCGGGCCGGTCGATGCACCGCATCACCTCCGCGGCCAAGTCGGTCGGCCTGATGAAGGATCTTCAGCCCTTCCTGACCGATCAGGAGGCGCGCGACTGGCCGGCGGACCAGATCCTGTATCTCTGCACCGGCAGCCAGGGCGAGCCGCGCGCGGCGCTGTCGCGGGTGGCGGACGGGACTCATCCCTATGTGAAGCTGGGGCGAGGCGACCACTGCATCTTCTCGTCGCGCCAGATCCCGGGCAACGAGCTGGCCATCGGCGCGCTGCAGGACCGGCTGTCGGATCGCGGGGT
>JBKBUS010000014.1:0-12980 GCA_046290035.1 Brevundimonas sp. | reverse complement strand
CTCCTGAAGCCGCTTCGGCCACAGCTCCAGCGCGCCGCCCAGCAGCGAAGCCGCCGCGCGCCAGTGCTCGGCCAGATCGGCCTCGACCAGATCGACCACCCGCTCGGGCCTTTCGACCTCCTCCAGGTAGATCGCGTCGAGGAACCGGCCCAGCGCATCGCCCATCGCCAGCGCCCGCATCGGCGATTCCGTGCGCCCCATCAGCCGCGCCGCCAGCGTCGCCAGCTCGAACCGCCGAGTCAGCCCGTCGAGCGGCGGGGCGAGGTCCAGCTCCAGCGACCCGGGCGCGAATGGCGGCTCGTCCGCCTCCAGGTCTCCGAGCGGACGCACCTGGGGCAGCAGCACCGGACGATCCGAGACCTCGGCCAGAGCATCCGAGAAGGCCCGCGCCGCCCGGCGGTTGGGCAGAAGAACGAGCGCGTCCGGCAGCCGCTCGGGCGCTTCGGGACCCAGCCAGTCCAGCAGGCCCGCCGCCAGGTCCTTCAGGAACGGCCGGTGCGCCGCGACCGCCCACCATCGCGGGCCCTCGCCGGCGAACGGGTCGAACCGGCTCATGTTCGCGCCCTACCGCTCGCCGCGCGGCGGCTCGCTGCTTGAGGGCGCATCAAGGCGTGTCCCGAAGATGAAGCCATCCGAGCCGCGCCTCGGCCGCGTCGCGCGCTTCGGGATCGCCGACATGCATCCAGTCGCCGTCCAGCACCACGCCGTAAAGCCGGCCCTCGGCCGCGAGGCGGCGCCAGACGCCCGACAGGGAGAACGGCCCCTCGGGTCCATCGTCCACGACCTGCGGCTTGGTGATGTGCACGCCCATGTAGGCGAACGGCGCGCTGGGGGCGTCGCCCCGGAAGGTCAGCCGCCCGTCCTCGGCCATGAAGACGTCGCCCGCGCCCTCGAAGCCGATGGACCCTTCCCGCCGCGCCAGCAGCAGCGCCACGTCCATCTTGGCCGGGTCCCACAGGCGTATCAGGTCGGCCAGCGCGTCCCCGCGATCGATCCAGACACTGTCGATATTGGCCACGAACACCGGCGCGTCGCCCAGCAGCGGCCGGGCCTTCTTCAGGCCGCCGCCGGTCTCCAGCAGCTCGGCCCGTTCGTCGGAGATGACCACGCGCGGCCGCGCCCGGCCCTTCAGGTGCGTCTCCAGTCGGTCGGCGAACCAGTGGACGTTGACCACCGCCTCCTCGACGCCCGCGTCCGCCAGCCGGTCCAGCACACGGTCGATCAGAGCCCGTCCGCCGACCTCCACCAGGGCCTTTGGCCGGTCGTTCGTCAGCGGCCGCATCCGGGTGCCCAGCCCCGCCGCAAGCACCATCGCGCGCGTGGGTCCGCTCATCCCTGAAGCTCCCCGGGCGCATGTTCAGCGAACCACGCGGCCACCGGCTCCAGGCCCGGCGCGGCGAGGTTGCGCCTCAGATGGGCCCACATGCGCGGCATGAAGGCCGCGTATCTCGGCTTGCCGTCGCGCACGATCAGCCGGGCGAAGACGCCCAGGATGCGCGCTTCGTTCAGCGCCGCCAGCCCCGCGTAGGCGGCCTTGAACGCCTCCCGATCCGCCTCGGGCCTGAGGGCGAAGTAGTGGTCCAGCGCAGCCGCCTCCAGCTCCGGAGCGACGTCGCGGCGCGCGTCCTGGAGCAGGGAGTGCAGGTCCCACGACGGGTGCGCCCGGACCGCGTCCTGGAAGTCGATCATTCCCGCCCGGGCCGAACCGGTCCTGGCCGGCAGCCAGATCAGGTTCTCGGCGTGATAGTCCCGGTGCGCCATCACGCTCGCCCCCGCGGCCCCGGCCTTCACCACCGGCCGCCAGGCCGCGCGCCAAGCCTGGATCGCCGCCGCGTCGAAGGCCAGTCCGGGCTTCAGCTTCGGCAGCCATTCCACGAACAGGTCCGCCCCGGTCTGCAGCGCCAGGGCGTCGTAGTCCTGCACCGGCCACGGGCCGCCCGGTCCGTTCAGCACCTCGGGCGGCGGTCCCGCCTCGTGCAGCCGGGCCAGCGCCTCGATCGCGGCGAAATAGAGCTCGCGCGCGTCGGCGCCCTCGGCGATGACCTGAGCGAACACCGCCTCGCCGAAGTCCTCCAGCACCGCCAGGCCGCCTTCGGGGTCCAGCGCCACGATCTCCGGGGCGGACAGGCCCAATCCCTTCAGGTGCGCCGCCACCGCCGCGAAGGCCTCGATCCGGCCCGCCGACAGGCGCGCGGTCGCGTTCCAGCCCTCCGCCCGGCGGCGCGCGGCGTCCCACGACGGATCGGCCGGCGGGCTCTCGGCGGACGGCGCCTGGTCCATCAGCATCAGGGTCGTGCCCGACGGCGTGGTCAGCCGTTCGTAGCGACGGGTCGAGGCGTCGCCGGGCAGCGGCGCGCGCCGGGCGTCGGCCAGGCCCGCTTCGGCCAGAAAGGCCCGGCGCCGCGCCTCGCGGGCGTCTCCCGTGTTGTCAGAGCTCAAGGTCACGCAGCTTCCTCTCCCAGACCCCTACGCCGGAAACGGTCGCAACGCGGCCCGTCCCCTCCGGCGCGATCTCCACGGTCAGCCGATCCGGTCCCAGCCAGCGCGCGACGTCCTCGCCCAGCCGTTCGGGCCATTCGACCAGCGCCGCGCCCTCGTCCAGCGCCTCCGTCAGCCCGATCTCGCGCGCCTCCTCCGCCGTCTCGAGACGGTAGAGGTCGAAGTGGGCCACGGGCGGCTCGGCCTCATAGTACTGGACCAGGGTGAAGGTCGGGCTTGGCACGTCCTCGTCCGCCGTGGTCAGCGCCCGCACCAGCGCCCGCGCCAGCGTCGACTTGCCCGCCCCGAGCGGGCCTGACAGCAGGACCGCCTCTCCGGCCTGAAGCCTCGCGGCGATCGCCCGGCCCAGGTGCGCCGTGCCAGCCTCGTCGGCGAGTGTGAACGTCCTCTGCTCCATGTCAGGCGAACGGCGCGTCCGGCTGGCCGGGCAGCACACGCTCGACATAGGCCTTCAGCGCATAGGTGGCCTTCGCCGCGTCGATGTCGAGCCGGTCGGGCGGGATCGGCGGGCCGACCTTCAGCTCGAACCGCCTGCCGGTCTTGTTCAGCATCTCGTGGAACAGGGTCACGTCGCGCAGCTCCTGCGAGAACCGGTCGAACAGGTGGAACAGCCGCGAATACGGCCCCTCCACATGAACGGGGATGATCGGCGCCTCGTACTTTCGCGCCAGGGACGCCGCCGTCGTGGCCCAGTCCGGATCGGTGAGGGAGCCGTCCTTGGCCACCCGCGCGAGCCGCCCGGCCGGGAACATGACGATGCAGCGCTCCGCCTCGAAGGCCTCCTTGGCGGCGCTCAGGGTCGCGCGGGTCTTCTCGCGGGTGCGCTTGCTCTCGACCCACTCGACCGGAATCACGCTCTCGCCCAGCCGGGGGCTGACCCTCAGCGCGTCGGCGTTGGCGAAGTAGATCGCGTCGCCGCGCACCCGCCGGACCGCGTCATGCACCGCCAGGCCGTCGGCGATGCCCGTGGGGTGGTTGGCCACCACGAGACAACGTCCCTCCGCCGGGATCCGCTCCGCGTTCAGCACCCGCACGTCCAGCCGCAGCAGATCCGACACATAGGCCAGCGCGTCCGGCCCCGACATGTGGGCGATGGCGTCGGCCATGGCGCGCGCCCGGCCGTAGCCCAGCAGCGCGTAGAGCGCCGGACGGATCACGGGCCAGGCCGCCGAGGCGGTCAGCCGCGGCGCCCGCTCGGCGATCAGTTCGTCGATGATGTGCATGGGCGCCGGCCTCGCGGGCGCGGCGCGTCGGACGCTTTCAGGATCGACCAGGGCCATCGCCCGCTTGTCGCCGCTTCGCGAACCGGCGGCAAGCGTCCCGCGACCAGATGCGCGCCATGTCGAAGACTGCGCCTGGTGCGCGCCGAGCCGCGCCCAGTCTGATTGGCGCTCCGACTTGGCGGCGGGAACCGGCGTGCTAACGATGCGCCGCTGACCTTCGCTCGGGGAGATCCTTCATGCGCGTCGCCCTCGCCGCCGCTCTTCTGCTCACGGCTGTCCCGCCTGTCCTCGCCTCGTCCGCCGTCGCGCAGGAGACGCCGCCCGCGCCCACCGCCTCGGGCGGCCTGAGCCTGGAGCAGCTGGCCATGATGGAGCGGGTCTCGGACCCGCAGCTGTCGCCGGACGGACGACGCGTCCTCTATCACGTGCGCACGACCGACTGGGCCGGCAACCGCGGCGTGGGCGCCCTGTGGATGATTGAGGCGGACGGCTCGACCCGGCGGCTTCCGATCTCCGACGGCGGCGCCTCGAACGGCCGTTGGAGCGCCGACGGCGGCGCCATCTACTTCCTGTCCGCCCGGGGCGGGTCCAGCCAGGTCTGGCGGACCGACGTCGAGGGCCAGGCCGCCGCCCAGGTCACGACCTCGCCGGTCGACATCGGCGGCTTCCGCGTCTCGCCGTCGGGCGAGGCGCTGATCCTGTCGTCGGCGGTGTTCGTCGACTGCGCCGACCTCGCCTGCACCCGCGACCGGCTGAAGGCGCGGACCGAGCGCAAGGCGACGGTGGAGGCCTACGACCGGCTGCCGCTGCGGCCCTGGGACAGCTGGAACGACGGGCGGCGCAATCACCTCTTCGTCCAGTCGCTTGACGGCTCGGGCCTCGCCGAGGGCGCGCCGCGCCCCCTGACGCCGGGCCTGGACGCGGACGTGCCGTCGCGTCCCCTTGGCGGGGAGGACGCCTATGTGGTCAGCCCCGACGGGCGCCATGTCGTTTTCTCGACGCAAGTCCAGGGCCGCACTGAGGTCTTCACCAACAACAGCGACCTCTACCGCGTGGCCGTCGACGGCGGGACGCCGGTCAATCTGACAGAGGGGAACCGGGCCCCCGACTTCGCGCCGGCGATCTCGCCTGACGGGCGTCGCCTGGCCTGGCTGGCGGGCCGCCGCGAGAACGTGGGCGGCGATCAGGCAGCCGTGATGGTGGCTTCCGCCGACGGCTCCGGGGCCCGGGTGCTGGTGGGCGACTGGGACCGCGGCCCGGCCAGCCTCGCCTGGCGCTCGGACGGCCGCGCGCTCTACGCCACCGCCGCCGAGAACGGCCAGAACAAGCTGTTCGAGATCGACGCCGCCTCCGGCCGCGTGCGGGCCCTGACCGATCGGGGCGCCGTCTCCGGCTTCGACGAGGAGGGCGGGCGGCTGGTCCTGGCCTGGGACGCCTCGGACCGTCCCACCCAGATCCTGGAGGGTGACCGGGCCCTCACCGACCACAACGCGCGCCTGCTTCAGGGCACGACCCTGTCGGCGCCGGAGCTCTTCACCTTCGCCGGCTGGAACGGCGAGACCGTCCAAGGCTGGGTCTACAAACCGGTCGGGTGGCGCGAGGGCCAGACCTATCCGGTGGCCCATCTGATCCACGGCGGGCCGAAGTCGCCGTGGACAGACGGCTGGAGCTATCGCTGGAACCCGCAGGTCTACACGGCCGCCGGCTTCGGGGTGGTGATGGTCAACTTCCACGGCTCGCCGGGCTTCGGTCAGGCCTTTACCGACGCCATCAACGACCATTGGGGCGATCGGCCGCTGGAGGACCTGCGTCTGGGCTTCGAGGCGGCCCTCGACGCCAACCCATGGATGGACCGGGGGCGCGCCTGTGCGCTCGGCGCTTCCTACGGCGGTTATATGGTCAACATGATCGCGGGCCTCGCGCATGAGCCCTATCGCTGCCTGGTGAACCACGCCGGCGTGTTCGACGTCGGCATGCTGATGAACGCCATGGACATCGGCAACTTCATCTGGGAGTTCGGCGGCCCCTCTTGGGAGCGCGCGGATCTCTACGCCCGCATGAGCCCGAATACCTACGTGGCCGACTGGGAGAAGCCGATGCTGGTGCTGCACGGCTCGCGGGACTTCCGCGTCCCGGTTGAACAGGGCTTGGCCACCTTCTCCGCCCTCCAGCGACAGGGCGTCGAGAGCCGCTTCGTCCATGTGCCGGACGAGAATCACTGGATCCTCAAGCCCCAGAACTGGGTGGAATGGCAGCGCGAGATTCTCGACTGGACGACCCGCCATACGGCGACGCAATAGAACCGCCGGCCTGTCGGGGCGTTAGGTCGTCGGGCTGAGCAATCTCGGGAGACGGGCGCGATGACCCCGGATCGGAACCCTGGCTGGCGCGCACGCTTCACGTCGGCCTTCGACCACGGCCGTCGGCGCTGGCCGCTGAAGCGTCGCGGAACCGTCACCCTGGGCGCGCTTGCGGCGGCCGGATTGATCGGGATGGCGGGCCTCAACGCCGTTGACTCCGTGCTGGACGGCCGGTCTGGAGAGCCCCGCGGCCCCGGCCTCCAGATCGCGCTGTTCGACCCGCCGCCTCCGCCTCCCGCCGAACCCGGACCCCGGCTGGAGGTGCTGAAGGACGCGCCCGACGGGTTCGAACCGCCGCCGCCGCCGCGCCCGGCGGAGGTCGTCGATGCGTCCATCCAGCCGCTGGACGCGCCCGACCCGCTTCGTTTCGAGGACCCGCTCGCCGGTCTGGACCCCGACCCCAAACCGGCCGCGCCGGTGCGCGAGGCGCGCATCTATCGCTCTGCCGGGATGGATTGCAGCCGCGCCCTGACCCGCGCCGAGGCCATGGTCTGCCGCGACGGACGACTGACGTCCGCCGACCGTCGGCTGCGAAGGACGCTCGATGAGGCGATGGCGGCGGGTATGGTGGATCCGCGCCGCCTGCTGCGCGATCAGGAGGCTTGGGAACGGGCGCTCGACCGCGCCGCCGTCGACGGTCCCGGCGCGCTCGATCGCTTGTATAGGATCCGTCAGGCGGAGCTGGAGAGCGCCCTCGACTGAGGGGTCAGAGCAACGCCTCGGCCGCCCACCAGGCGGCGGCGAAGACCACGGCCATCAGGCAGGCCAGGCCGAACAGACCGCCGCCCCCTTCGCGGCGGGGTCGCTCGGGCGGGAGCTGAACCGGCAACTGACGCATGGGCGCGGCCTCTGGTACGCGCCAGCATCGGTCCGTCACGCTTTACCCTTCGTTCACGAACGTGGTTGCTCCAGGAAGCGCAACGCCGTGAGCACATGCGCTCGCACGCCAAGCGGCAGAACGGCCTCGTTCACGTCGAACTCCGGCGAATGGTTCGGCGGCGAGGTCGCCGGATCCACCCCGTCCGCCGATCCGCCCAGGTGATAGAACACCCCGGGGATCCGCTGCTGGAAATAGCTGAAGTCCTCCGCCACCGTGGTGGGCGGCGTCGCCGGATTCACGTTCTCCGCGCCCGCCGCCTCGCCCAGCACCGGCGCCAGCCAGGCGGACAGATCCGGGTCGTTGAACACCAGCGCCGCGTTCTGGCGCACCGCGAACTCTGCCTCGGCGCCGTGAGCGTGGGCGACGTTCTCGATCGCCGCCTCGGCCCGCGCGACCAGGGCGTTCCGCTGGTCCACGTCGAAGGTCCGAAGCGTGCCCGACAGCGCCGCCTCGCCCGGGATGATGTTGTAGCGCACGCCCGCGTCCAGGGTGGCGATGGTGAACACCGTCGGCGTGGTGGTGGGGTCGATGGTGCGCGCGGTCAGGGTGTTGACCGTCTGCACCACCGCCGCCGCGGCCGCGATCACGTCAACGCCCTTCCACGGCCAGGCGCCGTGGGTCTGACGCCCGGTCAGACGGATATCGACCCGGTCCGAGGCCGCCATGAAGCCCTGCGGGCGATAGAAGATGGTTCCGGGCCGTCCCGGCACGACGTGCAGCCCGAAGATCGCCTCCGGCGCCGGGTTCTCCAGCGCCCCCTCCTGGATCATCAGGGCGGCGCCGCCTAGCGGCTCGCCGGGCGGCGCGCCCTCCTCGGCCGGCTGGAAGATGAACACCACCGTCCCGCTGATCCGGTCGCGCATTCCGGCCAGCACCTCGGCGGCCCCCATCAGCATGGCGACATGGGCGTCGTGGCCGCAGGCGTGGGCGACCGGCACGGTGTTCCCCTGATAGGTCCCCGTCGCGGTCGAGGCAAAGGGCAGGCCCGTCGCCTCCTGCACCGGCAGGGCGTCCATGTCCGCCCTCAGCGCCACGGTCCGGCCCGGCTGGGAGCCCCGCAGAACACCGATGACGCCGGTCTTGCCGACGCCCTCGCGCACCTCAAGCCCCAGCGCCCGCAGATGGGCCGCCACGACGCCCGCGGTCCGGGTCTCGGCGAAACCCAGCTCCGGATGCTGGTGCAGGTCCCGGCGCCAGGCGACCACGTCGGGGGTCACCGCCTCGACGGCCCGGGCGACGTCGGCCGCCGGGACCTGGGCCGCCGCCGGGAGGGCGACTGCGATAAGGGCGGCGGCGAAGGCGACATGGCGCATGGCGATCTCCTGAACGGCTCAAGTCAGCATGGGCGGAACGAACACCGTGACGCAACCGCTTGCGACTGTCATGGAACGCCCGCATTTCAGGACCATGCCGCTCAAGACCGCCAACACCCGCTGGCGCGAGGTCGTCCTCGTCTGCAGGAAATGCCAGAAAAAGCTGGACGGCGGCTTCGGACCCGACGGCGACCAGAGCCTGAAGAAGGCGCTGAAGCGCTACCTCAAGCCCGAGATGAAGGTCGGCAAGGGGCGCAAGGCCGAGCTGGCGGTGATCGAGACGGGTTGTTTCGACATCTGTCCCAAGGGGGCGGTCGTCGCCGTCAACGCCGCCCGACCCGACGCCGTGCTGATCGTGCCGCCGGGAATCGATCTCCTGGAGCTGCGCCAGAAGCTGGGCGTCACCGACCGCCGCCGGGCGACCGAAGCCTTCGAGATCGTCGCCCGCGAGCCGGTGGACGTCGCGGCCCGCAAGGCCTAACCCGGCGCCCGTGACCCTTCGCTCCACCGCCTTCGGCCTCTTGTTCACCGTCAGCCTCATCGCGGCGGCGGGCAACATGGCGCTGCAATCGGTGCTTCCCGCCATCGGCCGGGCGTTCGAGCTTTCAGACACCCTGGTCGCCGGGGCCTTCGCCATCTCGGCCCTGATGTGGACCCTGACCTCTCCCTACTGGGCCAGGCTGTCGGACCGGCTGGGCCGCAAGCGGGTGATCCTGATTGGTCTCTCAGGCTTCGTCGCCTCCATGGCCGCCTTCGGCCTGGCGGCGACCAGCGGGCTGGAGGGCTGGCTCATGGCGATCGTCGCCTTCACCCTGATGGCGGTGGCCCGCACCATCTACGGCCTGTTCGGCTCGGCGGCCCCGATCGCCTCCCAGGCCTATGTCGCGGACCGCACCAGCCGGAGGGCCCGCACCCGCGCCATGTCCATGCTGGCCTCGGCCCAGGGTCTGGGCACGGTGCTGGGTCCGGCGCTCGCGCCGTTCTTCGTCCTGCCGTTTGTCGGGCTGGCGGGGCCGATGTACGCCTTCGCCGCCCTGGGCGCCGTGGTGCTGGTGCTGGTCTGGCGGCTGCTGCCGTCCGGCGGCGTCGAGCGCCGGCCGACGACGTCGAATCCCCACAAGGGGCTATGGAAGGACCCGCGCCTGCGCGACTTCCTGCTCTACGGCCTGCTCGTCACCGGGGCCCAGGCGGTGAACATCGGGGTCCTGGGTTTCCACGTCATCGACGAGCTCGCGGTCCAGGGCGTGGGGCTCGAGGCCGCCCAGCCCTTTGTCGGGATCGCCATGTTCGCCGGCGCGGCTGCGACCCTGATGGTCCAGTGGGGCGTGATCCCGCTGCTGCGGATGGAACCCCGCGCCCTGATGCGCTGGGGCGCCGGCCTCGCCCTGGCCGGCAACGGCGTCAGCGTGTTCGCCGACGGCTTCTACGGCGTCGTGGCGGGCTATGCGATCATCTCGATGGGCGTCGGCTTCGCCCGCCCCGGCTTCACCGCCGGCGCCTCGCTGGCCGCCCGTCCGGAGGAGCAGGGCGCGGTCGCGGGCCTCATCATGGCGCTGGCGGGTCTCAGCTTCCTCGCCCCGCCGGTCGCGGGCGTCGCGCTTTACGAATGGGCCGAGCCGGCGCCGTTCTGGCTGAACGTCGTCCTCCTCACCGTCTCGCTGGCCCTTTGCTTCGTCAGTCCGGCGCTGAAGGACGGCGAGGGCCGCGCCGCCCCGACCCAGCCGGCCTCGCAACCGGGTCCGGAGGGCGCCGCTGTCGCACCGCCTTCCTCAGGCCGGAATAGCGTGTGACAACAGCGCCATGAGCACCGTCATGAGAGTGGAGAGCCGGGTCGGCGTGCGTGCGACCTCCGAACGGATCTGGGACCTGTTCGCCGACTTCGGCGACTGGTCGCGCTGGAACCCCCATGAAGGCGATGTCCAGGGAACGCTTGGCATCGGCGCGCCCATAGCCCTGACCGAGCGCCTTCCAGGCCTCAAGGAACGCCGCGTCGAGGCGCGCCTGGGCGACTGGCAGCCCTACGCCCAGCTGGTCTGGCACGAGCGCCGCGGCTGGCAGTTCCGCGCCACCCGCTATTTCGAGATCGAGGAGCTGGAGCCCGGCAGCTGCATCGTCGCCAACGGCCTGATCGTCGGCGGCCTCGTCGGCGAATGGTGGTTCGACAAGCACCGCCGGAAGGTCAAGGAAGCCTATGCCGAGATCGGCGAGGCGATCCGGCGGGCGGCGGAAGACTGAGCCCTGTTCTAGCCGACTGAACGCGCCTATCTAGACCCCCATGAAAGACCTCAACGCCCTGATGCAGCAGGCCCAGGCGATGCAGCAAAAGCTGCAGGACGCCCAGGCTAAGATGGCCGAGACCACCGCCGAGGGCTCCTCCGGCGGGGGGCTGGTGACCGTGGCGCTGAAGGGCCCGGGCGAGATCACCCGCGTCGCCATCGACGACAGCCTGATGGTCCCCGGCGAGACCGACATCCTGGCCGACCTGATTGTCGCCGCCCACGCCGACGCCAAGCGCAAGCTCGACGAGGAGAACGGGCGGCTGATGCGCGAGGTCGCCGGGCCGCTCGGCGGGATGAACATCCCGGGCATGCCGAAGCTGTTCTGACTTGGCCGCGACCGCCGGACCCGAGATCGAGCGCCTGATCGGGCTTCTGGCCAAGCTGCCCGGCATGGGGCCGCGCTCGGCCCGGCGCGCCACGCTCGCCCTCCTGAAGCGACGCGAACAGCTGCTGGAGCCACTGGCCCAGGCGTTGCGCGACACCGCCGACCGGGTGGTGTCCTGCTCGATTTGCGGCGCGCCCGACACCCGCGACCCCTGCGCCGTCTGTTCCGACGAGAACCGCGACAACGGGCTGGTCTGCGTGGTGGAGGAGGCCGGCGCGCTGTGGGCCATGGAGCGGTCCGGCGCCTTTCGCGGCAAATACCATGTGCTGGGCGGGCTGCTTTCGGCGCTCGACGGCGTGGGGCCGGAAGCGCTGCGCGTCGGCGAGCTGGTCGGCCGCGCCCGGTCCGGCGCCGTGAAGGAGGTGGTCCTGGCCCTGCCCGCCACCGTCGACGGCCAGACCACCGCTCACTACCTCGCCGAGCGCCTGAAGGACTCCGGCGTGGAGATCACCTCCCTGGCCCGAGGCGTCCCCGTCGGCGGCGAACTGGACTGGTTGGACGACGGCACCATCGTCCAGGCGCTTCGCGCCCGCCGGCCCGCGTGAAGGGCTAGGAGCCTCGCCCGATTCCGGTTAGGAACGGAGCATGAACGTTCTCGCGATCTCGCTCGCAATCCTCTCCGCCGCGCTCGCCGGCGGTTTTCTGTGGGCCTATCTGGGCTGGCAGCGGGCGAAGGGCGAGACGGCGGCGGCCCAGCACCGCATCGCCCTGATTGAGGAGAGCCGGAAGGAGACCGCCGAGTTCATCAAGGCCCAGTCGGCGCAGTCGGCCCAGGCCGTGGCCGAGCAGCTGGTTAAGCGCGCCACCGAGACCTTCCAGGCCCAGGATCGTGTCGCCCGCGAACGCATGGAGGCCCAGCTCAAGCCCGTCGCCGAGACCCTAAAGGCCTTTCAGGAGAAGGTCTCCTTGCTGGAGAAGGAGCGCGCCGAGCAGACGGGCGGCCTCAAGGAACAAATCGACGCCCTGATGCGCGCCTCGGCGGAGACGCAAGGAGAGGCGAGGAAGCTGTCGGCGGCGCTCCGGCGCGGCGCGGGCGTGCAGGGCCGCTGGGGCGAGCAGACGCTCAGGAACGTGCTGGAGGCCGCGGGCCTGACCAGCCGCTTCGACTTCGAGGAGCAGTTCAGCCTGGACACCGAGGAGGGCCGCAGGCGTCCCGACGTCAAGGTGCGCATGCCCGGCGGCGGCGTCTTCGCCATCGACGCCAAGGCCTCGTTGAACGCTTTCCTCGAGGCGCAGGAGGCCGCCGACGACGCCGCACGCGAACAGGCCCTGATCCGTCACGCCCAGTCGCTGAGGGCGCATATGAACGGCCTTTCGGCCAAGGCCTACTGGGACCAGTTCAAGGGCGAGGCCTCGCCGGATTTCGTCGCCATGTTCGTCCCCGGCGATGGCTTCCTCGCCGCCGCCCTGGAGCGCCAGCCGGACCTGCTGACCGAGGCCATGGACAAGCGCGTCCTGATCGTCACGCCGACGACCCTGTTCGCGCTCTGCAAGGCCGTCGCCTATGGCTGGCGCGCGGAGGAGCAGACGAGGAACGCCGACAAGGTGGCTCAACTGGGCCGCCAGCTCTACCAGCGGCTGTCGGTCATGGGCGGCCATGTCGAAGGCCTGCGGCGAGCGCTTGATCAGGCGGTGGGCAAATACAACCAGTTCGTCGGCTCGCTGGAGAGCCAGGTCATGGTCTCGGCCCGCCGTTTCGAGGATTTGCACGTCGATCACGAGGGCAAGGATCTGCCGGAACTCGGCGCGGTCGAGCAGACGCCGCGCGGCCTGGCGCGACCCGAGCTGACAGCGCCTGAAGCGCCTGACCGCCCGCGCCTGATCGCCGAGGGGTGACGCGCGCGCCTACGCCCGCCATAAGCGCGGCCATGACGGACCTCCCCGCCTCCCCCATGCCGACCGGCCAGCTGGTCGGCCGCATGATCGCCATGCCCGCCGACACCAACCCCGAAGGCGACATCTTCGGCGGCTGGCTGCTGGCCCAGATGGACGTGGCCGGCGCGACTCCTGCCTTTGAACTGGCCCAGGGACGCTGCGCCAC
>JBKBUS010000346.1:0-2767 GCA_046290035.1 Brevundimonas sp. | reverse complement strand
ACGGGGGTGCACGGAGCCAACCGGCTGGCGTCGAATTCCCTGCTGGAGGCGGCCGCCTTCGGACGGCGCGCGGGCCGCGCGGCGGCTGTGGAGGCGGCTGGATCGGCGGCCTTGCTGAAGCCCACGGCGGGCGCCGATCTGGACGAGGGCGCGCTGGCGAGCCTGAGGGCCGCCATGACCGCCGAGCTGGGGGTCATCCGCGATGCGGCGGGGCTGACCCGCTTGCTGGACCTCATCGCGCGACTGGAGCGCGGGACGCCGTCGACGCCGGTGCTGGTCGCCGCGCGGCTCATGGCGCAGGGCGCGCTGGACCGTCGCGAGAGCCGGGGCGGCCACTATCGCTCGGACTTCCCCGAAACCTGGGCCGAAGCGCGCCATACCCGCTTCGTGCTCGAACCGGACGCGAGCATCGCCGCCGCATGAGCTTGCCTGACTTTCTGATCGAGCCCGTGGTCCGCATGGCGCTGGCCGAGGACATGGGTCGCGCCGGAGACCTGACGGCGCAGGCCTGCATCCCGGCGGACGCGCGCATGCGGGCGGTGATCGCGGCGCGGCGCACGGGGGTGGCCGCCGGCCTCGCGGCGGCCCGGATCGCGGTGCGAATGCTGGATGCCGACGCCTCGGTGATCCTGCGGGCAAGCGACGGCGACGCCTTCGAGGCCGGAGCCGTGCTGGTCGAGATCGAGGCTGACGCTCGCGCCCTGCTGACGGCCGAGCGGACCGCGCTCAACCTGATCGGCCGGATGTGCGGCGTCGCCACCCTGACGCGGGAGTATGTTCGCGCCGTGGAAGGGACCGGCGTCCGAATCGCGGACACCCGCAAGACGACCCCCGGACTGCGCGCGCTGGAGAAACACGCCGTGCGCTGCGGCGGCGGGGTCAACCACCGCTTCGGGCTGGATGACGCCATCCTGATCAAGGACAACCACATCGCCGTCTGCGGCGGCGTGGCCCAGGCGATCCGCGCCGCGCGCGCCCATGCCGGCCACCTGGTCAAGGTGGAGGTCGAGGTCGACGACCTGATGCAACTCGACGAGGCGCTTTTCGAAGCGCCGGACGTCGTCATGCTCGACAACTTCGGCCTCGAGGACCTGCGGGCGGCGGTGAACCGGGTCCAGGGCGCGGGCGCCCGGCCGGGTCTGGAAGCCTCGGGCGGAGTCAACCTGCAGACGGTCCGCGCCATCGCCGAGACCGGCGTGGACGTGATCTCGGTCGGGGCGCTGACCCACTCCGCCGCATCCCTGGACGTGGGCCTGGACGTCGTCTGAAGCGGAACCGCGAGCGCGCGCAATCGGTTAGGTCAGGCACACCCTCTATGGAGAGCGCCCATGACCCGTCCCCCGCCGATCCCGAAGGAGCAGCGCAGCTTCATCTCCAGCGAGAAGCCGGACGCGCAGGACGAAGGACTGGAGGACCGTCGCGATCGCCGGACCGGCGTCCAGACCGGTCAACCCGGCGACGCCGGGGTCAACCCGAAGACGCAGGGCCGTTTCGGCAATCTGAGCCAGAACCTGACCACCCACTGGAAGACCCAGGACCGCTGAGATGGGCAACGCCGACAGACCCCATACGCCGTCCCCGGTCGACGAAAAGCGCTGGGGCGGGCCGGGCTCCAGCCATCAGGACGCGACGAAGGAGCCGCCCGAGTTCGAGGATCCGCGCGACGGCGGGCCGACCAACCCCCGCAACAGCAAGGTCTCCGGCGGCGGCGGCGAGCGGGACCTGAAGCACAGCCACGACGACGCCCACCGCTCCTCGAAGGGCGACCGCCACGCCTGAGCCGACGTCAGGCGATGGGCGGTGTCTCGGGGGCGGCTGCGGCGGCCTGGGGCGCTGGTGCGGCTCGCTGAGGCGCGGCCTCGCCCGGCGGCCGTTCCGCAGGCTGGCGTTCGGGCGCGACCCGGGTCGTCTGTTGCTGCGGTTGCGGCGTCGGCAGCGACAGGCCCTCCTGAGCCAGGACCAGAGAGTAGGCGACCGCCTGACCGGCCTGACGAACCGGCTGGGTCGGATCCAGGCTCGCCAGGACCGGTTGCTCGGCTTCGTTGCCCAGCGACGGCGCGGGCTCATAGGCGAAGGCCGCGCTGGAGCCTGAGCGACCGCCGAAGCGGTAGAAGACGTGCTGACCCACCTGCGTCACCCGCAACAGCGAGTGCCGCCAGCGCGGGGAAACGGCGGTGGTGTGGAAGTGCGTGGCGTTGCCCACCGCTGCGGAAACCTCGCCCGACAGCGCCCGCGCGGCCACGTCACGGGCACGGTTCCAGGCAGCGGTATTGACTCGGCCGCGCATGGCGCCGTTGCAGGTGAAGCTGAACTGGCAGCCGGTGCGGCGCGCCGCGCCCTGGAACACCACGCCGCAGATCGTCTTGGGGAAGGCCGGGTGGCGCGCGCGGTTCAGGACCACCTGGGCCACCGCCTGCATGCCGGCGCGGCCTTCGCCGCGCGCCTCGTAGTAGACCGCCTGGGTCAGGCATTCGAGGTCGCGCGACGCGTCCAGGGAGCTGCCCAGATGGAACGGACGCGCCGGGCTGGCGTATCTCACGCGGCGAAGGCCGACGTCTTCGCTCGTGCGGGCGCGCAACTGTTCAAGCCGCGCGGTCATCATCTCGGCCTGACGGTCGCGCTGGGTCGGGCCGGCGACGCTGTAGGGGTCGTGCCGTTGCGCGATCTTCAGGGCGCTGGCGTCGAGCCCCCCGGCGGCGGCGGCCAGAGCTTCCTCGGTGAAACCCGCCGAGGCGGCGCCGTCGAGGCGTTCGGCCTGGGCTCGGAC
>JBKBUS010000345.1:0-2806 GCA_046290035.1 Brevundimonas sp. | reverse complement strand
GGTCGCCGTCATCGCCGGAGGGCTGGGCGCCGTCGCCGCCTGGCTGGTGGCGATGCACCGGTTTCCGGGGCGCGGCCTGTTCACCTGGGCGCTGGCGCTCCCGCTGGCGGCGCCGGCCTTCGCCCTGGCTTATGGTTATGCGGATCTGCTGGACGTGGCAGGACCGTTCCGGACCTTCCTGAGGGCGGAGGCCGGATTTGATCTGCCGCTGTCCCTGCGATCCTTGTGGGGCGCGGCGTTCGTCCTCGGGCTGGCCTTCTATCCCTACACCTACCTGACGCTGCGTGCAGCCCTGGAAGCCCAGGCGGCGCAGGCCGTAGAGGCGGCGCGCACGCTGGGCGCCAAGCCCTGGCGCGCCTTCATCCGCGTCGCCTTGCCGATGGCCTGGCCGGCGCTGCACCGCGGCGACGGGACGATCATGCTCGCGCTCCAGCAGCACGCCGGCTCGGGGGACGCGTCGCGCGACCTCGCCGCCCTGCTCCTGCGCGCGCTCGAGCTCGCCCCCGGCACCCCGATTACATCCGCGTCGCCTGGCCGTTGGCCTGGCCGGCGCTGGCGGCGGGGATGTCGCTGACGGTCATGGAAACGCTGGCCGACTATGGCGCAGTCCAGTTTCTCAACGTCCAGACCCTGACCACCGGCGTGGTGCGCGCCTGGTCCGTCTATGGCTCACCCGCTGCCGCGGCCCGGTTCGCCCTGCCGCTTCTGGCCACGGCCGCCCTGCTGATCTGGATCGAGCGCGCCTCTCGCGGCAAACGCCGGTACGGGCGGGCAGGGCAGCGACCGTACCAGCCCGCGCGGCTGAGGGGGTTCGCGGCGCTGGGCGCGACCCTGTTCTGCACCCTGCTCTTGGCTGTCGCCCTGCTGATTCCGGCGACGTGGCTGTTCCTGTCGGCGCTCGAGATCGAGCCGATTTGGAGCCGGCTGGTTCCAGCGGCGGTCCGCACCCTGACGCTCGGCGTCGGCGGGGCGGCGGCGACGGTGCTGCTGGCGACGCTGCTGGCCCTGACGCTGGCGCGGCTGGGACCGGTCGGGCGTGCGGTCAGCCTGGGCTATGCGACGCCGGGCGCCGTGATGGCGATCGGCCTGCTTGCCCCCGCGGCCGTGGTCTGGAGCGTCGCGCCGGGGGCGGCGTCGGGCTTCGGCTGGGGCGTGGCGCTCCTGATCTACGCCTACGCAGCCCGACTGGCCGCCGCCGCGCTCGAGCCGGTCGAGGCCGGCTTGCTGCGGGCCACCCCCTCGATGGTGGGGGCCGCGCGCCTCCTCGGCCGCAGCGAGACGGCGGCCGCCTTCGGGGTGCGCCTGCCCGCCGCGCGCGGGGCCGTCTTCACAGCCCTGATCATCGTCTTCGTCGATGTGCTGAAGGAGCTGCCGGCGACCCTGATCCTCAGGCCCTTCGACTTCGACACCCTGGCGGTGCTGGCCTCGAACTACGCCCAGGACGAGCGGCTGGCGCAGGCCGGGCCGCCGTCGCTGATGATCATCCTTCTGGCCTTGCCCGGCGTGATGTGGCTTAGCCGTCGCGTGGCCGCGGGACGGCCGGGACCAACGTCGTGACCTCCGAGCCTCTGATCTGCGAAGACCTGACCCGCCGCTTCGGGCGGCGCACCGCCGTGGACGGGGTCAGCCTGCGACTCGAACCCGGTCGCATCACGGCCCTGCTGGGGCCGTCGGGCTGCGGCAAGAGCACGCTTCTGCGGATGATCGCGGGGCTGGAGCCGCTGGACGGCGGCGTGATCCGGCACGGCGAGACCCTGATCGCCTCGACCCGCCAGGCTATGCCGCCCGAGCGGCGGCGGGTTGGGCTTGTGTTTCAGGACCATGCCTTGTTCCCCCATCTCAATGTGTTCGACAACGTGGCCTTCGGGCTGGCGGAGCTGCCGCGGACCGAGCGGCGCGAGCGGGCGCTGCACTGGCTTCAGCGGGTCGGAATCGGCGACCGCGCGGGGGATTGGCCGCACCAGTTGTCGGGCGGGCAGCAGCAGCGGGTGGCCCTGGCGCGGGCGCTGGCGCCGGAACCGCGCGCCATCCTGCTGGACGAGCCCTTTTCCAGTCTCGACGCCTATCTGAGGGCCGAGGTTCGCGAGGACCTGACCCGTACCCTGAAGGCCGCTGGGGTGGCCGCCCTGATCGTCACCCACGACGCGCGCGACGCCATGCTGATGGCCGACGATCTGATCCTGATGGATCAGGGCAGGGTGCTGCAGGCCGGCTCGCCCGAGGCCTGCTACGCCCAGCCGGTCTCGCTGTCGGCGGCGCGGCTTCTGGGCGACGTGGAGGTGGCGCTGGGGCAGCGCGCGGGCGGGCGGGTCACGACGCCGTGGGGCGAGGTCGCGTCCGACGGCCCGGACGGTCCGGCGCACATCATGTTCCGCCCCGAGGCTCTGAGCCTGTCGACAGAGGGACTTGAGGCGAAAGTCGTGTCGGTCGCCTACGCTGGCGATCAGGCGGAGGTGGACGTGGAGCGGCAGGGCGCGCGGGCCACGCTGCTGGCCTCGCCGGGCGCGGTCAGGATCGGCGACGACGTCCGGGTCCGGCTGGACGTCGCCCGCGTCATCGCGCTGGACTGATCAGCCGGCCCCGCGCCCGATGCCGGAGTAGCGGAAGCCGCGCCGGGCCAGATCCTCGGGCCTGTAGATGTTCCTGAGGTCGACCAGCACCGGTCGGTTCATCAAGAGCTTCAGCCGGTCCAGATCGAGCGCGCGGAACTGGTCCCATTCGGTCACAATGACCACCGCGTCCGCGCCCTCGGCGGCGTCATAGGCGTTGGCCTTCATCTCCACGCCGTCCAGCATTTTCGCCGCCT
>JBKBUS010000344.1:0-2808 GCA_046290035.1 Brevundimonas sp. | reverse complement strand
GGCCAAGCATCGCGCTAAGCAACGAAATACGACGCGATAACGCGATAGTTACGCCAAAGGTTCGGTTCGATCATGCCGGACAACTGTCAGGCGACTGGTTGAAGCCGAGGTCGGCGGGCGGCGCATCCAGAAGCGGCGACCAGGCGGGGTCCTCGCCCCGGCCTTCATAGCCGGCCTGGCCGACCACACGCCCGGTGACGTCCACCATCCACAGGCGGGTCGTGCCGTTGCGTCCTTTTCGGGCGTACATGATGTAGCGCCCGTTCGGCGCCCAGGACGGCCCCTCCTCGAAATAGCTGGAGGACAGGAGCCGCTCGCCGCCGCCGTCCGGGTTCATCACCCCGATGTGGAACTGACCGCCCTGCTGCTTGACGAAGGCGATCAGGTCGCCGCGGGGGCTCCAGACCGGGGAGGTGTACAGACCGCCGCCCCGGCTGATCGGCCGCTGGCCCGAGCCGTCGACATTCATGACGTACAGCCGCGCGCTGCCGCCGCGGTCCGAGTTGAACACAAGCCGGCGCCCGTCCGGCGAGAAGGACGGCGAGGTGTCGATGCCCGGGTCCGACGTCAGGCGCGACAGCTGGCGGCTCCTGAGGTCCATCACGTAGACGTCGGTGTTGCCGCCCCGGATGATCGAGAACGCCACTTTGGTCCCGTCGGGCGAGAACCGCGGGGCCAGGACCTGGCCGTCGAACTCGCCGAGCGTCTCGGTCCGGCCCGTCGAGAGGTCGCGGATGTAGATGCGGCTGTAGTCGCGACCCAGCGCCACATAGATGATCTCGTTGGAGTCCGAAGAGAACCTGGGCGACATGATCACTTCCGACCCGTCGGTCAGATAGGTCGGGTTGAAGCCGTCCTGATCCGAGATGGCCAGCCGACTGCGGCGGTTCAGCTCGGTCCCGCTTTCGGAGACGAAGAGCACCCGCGAGTCGAAGAACCCGGGCTCGCCCGTCATGCGCTGGTAGATGACGTCGGAGATCTTGTGCGCGATGCGGCGCCACTGCTCGGGCGTGGCCGTGAACTGGTAGCTGACCAGCTGGCACCGGCGGTAGGGATCATACAGCCGGAAGCCCACGTCGTTCCTGCCGTCCGCGCGCGGCGTGACCGAGCCGTAGAGCACGGCCTGGGCGCCGATCTGGGTCCAAAGGGGGAAGTCCGGCGCATTGCCGAGGTTGAGGTCCCGCTGAAGGAACGTGGCCGGGTTCATCGGCTCGAAGAAGCCCGAGCGGCGCAGATTGGCTCCCACGACATCGCTGATCTGGTCGCCGTACTGGCCGCTGAAGGGTGCGATGGCGATCTGCAGCGGACGCAGCACGCCCTCGTCGACGATCACTTCCTGCGGCGTCTGGGCCGGAGCGGGCTGGGCCGCGACGCCGACCGGCGTCAGAAGCACGAGGGCGGCGCCGGCCGCGAGCAGGGTCTTCAGGGCCATTCGTTTCCTCCGTTCGGCGGGCAGCCTAGCCGCCGATCAAGACAATCGATCGTAAAGACGCAGCATTGCACCCAATGCGGCGACTTTCGGGCGCGGCTCAGCGCCCGGCGCACTGGTTCGCCGTCCGGAACACGAACGGAATGTCCTGGGCTTCGTATCCGTCGGGCATGTCGAAAGGCGCAGCGGCCTGGATGGCGCGCAGCATGCCGTCGGCCGCGACGCGCCAGGTGCTGTCGCTACGCGGACTTTGCAGACGCGGCGTCCCGACGACCCGGCCCTGCTCCGACAGGCGGACCACCACGCGGATCTCCAGGTCGTCTGCACCCGGCAGATCGCAGTTCAGAATCCAGTGCGGCGTGATCTGACGCGCCAGGGCCTGAAGGTCGCTGCGGCCGATGGCCTGGCTGGCCTGGCCCGAGCCCTGCTGCCCGGTCGGCGCGCGCTGACCGGTGTTGGGGCTGGGGCGGCGCGGGCCGGCGAGCGCGTCCAGATCGAGCGAAGGCTCCTCCCGGCGCGGCTGCGGCTGGGGTCGGGGCGGCGTGGGGCGCGGCGGCGGCGGCTGGGTCTTCTTCGGCGGCGGCGCGGGCGTCGGAGAGGATCGCGGCTGCGGGCGGGGCGGCGGCGGAACCGGCTCGGGCTCCGGCGGCCGGGTCTCGGCGGCTTCGGGCGGGGGAGCCGTGGCGGCATCCTCCAGCACCGGCTCGGGCTGTGGGTTGTCCGGCGCGGCTGCGAGCACCGTCATGTCCGAGACGATGCTGACCGGCACCGATGTGGCGACGGGCTCGCGGGCCTTCTGCGGCCAGGACACGAACGCCAGCCCGACCAGGAGGCCGTGCAGGACGATCGATCCGACGATGGGCCCCGGACGGGTCACGGAATGCTCAGCCCTCCGCGCTCGCGCCGACCGTCGCCGCCGGCGCGTTCGGCGTCGTATCAGTGATCAGGTTGATACGCTTGAACCCGACCGCCGACAGTCGCGCCATGACCCGAGCGACCGCCTCATACGGCGCCTGGCCGTCGGCTCGGACGAAGATCGGCCGCTCCTCGATCTCGCGGCCGGCCATGGCGGTGGTGACCCGCGCCAGGTCGTCGAACGGCACGGCATCCTCGCCCACGAAAGTCGCGCCGGCGCGGTCCACCGAGACGGTGATCGGCTCGTCGTCGGCCTCAACCGCGCTGGCGTCGGTCTTCGGCAGCTCGAGCGGCACCCCGACCGTCAGGAGCGGCGCCGAGATCATGAAGATGATCAGCAGCACCAGCATCACGTCCACCAGCGGCGTGACATTGATCTCCGCCATCGGCGCGCGGCGGGTGCGCTTTGCGCGGCGGGCGGAGGACAGGTTCATCGCCATGTTTCACCCCCCATCGGCGGCAAA
>JBKBUS010000343.1:0-2808 GCA_046290035.1 Brevundimonas sp. | reverse complement strand
GGCGAGCCCCGTCGGCACGGTGAAGGCGGCCGGAACCGCGATCATCTCCGCGCCGGCCTTCGCCAGGCCGCGAAACAGATGCGGAAAGCGCAGGTCGTAACAGATGGTCAGGCCCAGCCGTCCGAACGGCGTGTCCGCCACCACCGCGCCGTCGCCCGGCCGTACCGTGGCGCTTTCTCGATAAGAGTCGCCGTTCGGCAGGTCGACATCGAAGACGTGCAGCTTGTCATAGCTGGCGACCGTCCGGCCGTGGTCGTCGATCAGCAAGGCGCGGTTCGCCGCGCGGTCGTCCTCCGCACGGCCCGACCGGACCATGGCCGAGCCGATCAGCAGCCAGACGCCGAGCTCCACGGCCAGCGCCGACAGGCCCCGCACCACGACGTCATCGGCCTGGTTCGTCAGGTGCGTGTCGCGCGCCTCGCGACGACGCTGCATCATGTTGGACGCCTCGGGCGTAAGGATGAACCGCGCCCCCTGCCCCGCAGCCTCGCGCACCAGCGGCTCGAGATGCTTGAGCGCGGCCTCAGGCGTCGCCGGACTGCGGCTCTGTATCAGGCCGACGCGAACCGACGCTTGCGTCATCGTCAGGCGGCGAGCAGGGGATCGAGCCCGCCGCGGTTGTCCAATGCGACGAGGTCGTCGCAACCGCCCACGTGCTGTCCGTCGATGAAGATCTGCGGGAAGGTGTTGCGGCCCGACCGCTTCATCATCTCGGCCCGCTTCTCCGGGTCGTTCGACGCGACGATCTCGCGATAGTCCACACCCTTGGATTTCAACAGCATTCCGGCTCGCAGGCAGTAGGGGCAGCCGGGCTTGGTGTACATGACGACTTCGGCCAACGCGTGTGTCTCCGTTACAGAGTTGTGACGCCTTACATAGGCAAGGATCGCGCCGTCCGCACCCGCGCCACCACCGCCAGGTCGACGGCGCGGGCGCCGGCGTTCAACAGGGCGTCGGCGCAGGCCTCGGCCGTCGCGCCCGTGGTCAACACGTCGTCGATCAGAAGGATGCGCCTGCCCCGGACCCGCATCGCCCCAGACGCGGTGACTTTGAAGGCCTGTCGGACGTTCAGGCGCCTGCCGCGAGCGCTCTTGCCGCCCTGGCTGTCGGTCTGGCGCTGCCGGATCAGGGCGTCGGGCAAGTACTCCCGACCTGACAACTTCGCCAACGGCCGCGCGATCTCGGCCGCCTGATTGGCGCGACGCGACAACAGACGAAGCCTGTGCAGCGGGACCGGCGCGACGGCGTCGGCCTCCTCGACCAGCTCGGCCGCCGCCCGCGCGATCCAGCGGGCGAACAGGGGCGCATAGGCCTGCTGATCCGCATGTTTGAGCTTCAGGATCGCGTCCCGCGACGCCTCGTCGTAGACGCACGCCGCCCGCGCCCGGCCGAAGCGATAGGGCCTCGCCAGGCACGCCGCGCATCGGCTTTCCGCAAAGGCGCCGCCGTCGAACTCCAGCCCCGCGCCGCAGCCGTCGCAAACGGGCGCCTCCAGAAAGACAATCCTCGCGAAGGCGTCCGCCCCCATTCCGGCGGACGACGCCGCCTCGCCGACGTGGGTCATCGGCGGCAGGAGCAGGTCCAACATCGACCGTCCCAGGCCCTTCAGCCTCGGGCCGGGTTCCCAAATCGCCCGCACGGCCCCACCTTCGCCTCGCATGCCCACAGCTCCCACGCCCCCGCCCGTCCTTTTCGACGCCCGCCGCCGAGCCGCGCGTCTTGCCCGCGCCCGGCTGGACCGCGCCTACTTCCTGCACCGGCGCGTGGCCGAGGACGCGGTGGAGAGTCTGGAGGCCATCCTGCGCGAGTTTCCCGCGGTCGTCGACGCCTCGGCGCTGGCCGGCCCCTTTGCGGGGGCCCTGGCGGCCAGCGACGCCGCCGCGCGCGTGGGGCCTGTCCGCGCCGTCGCCCCCCCGGCCGATCCTGGTGCGGCGTCCCTGGCGGTCGAGCCGGGTTCAGCGGATCTGATCGTTTCGCTTCTGACGCTCCATTGGGCCAACGACCTGCCGGGCGCGCTGGCTCAGATTCGCCGCGCCCTCAAGCCCGACGGCCTGTTCCTCGCCGCCCTGTTCGGGGCCGGCACGCTGAAGGAGCTGCGGGGCGCTCTGACCGAGGCGGAGCTGGAGCTTCGCGGCGGAGCCCAGGCGCGGGTCTCGCCCTTCGCGGACGGCTACGATGGCGCGGGCCTGCTGCAGCGGGCGGGCTTCGCCCTGCCGGTCTCGGACGTGGACCGCGTCACCGTGCGCTATCCGGACATGTTCGCCCTGGTGCGCGACCTGCGTGCGATGGGCGAGACAAGCGCCCTGGCCGGCCCGGTCCGTCCGCTCACCCGGGACATCGCCGCCCGGGCGGCCGAGCTCTACGCCCAGCGCCACGCTCAGGCCGACGGGCGCATCCCGGCGACGTTCGAGATCATCCGCCTGACCGGCTGGGCGCCGCACGAGAGCCAGCCGAAGCCTCTGCCGCGCGGGTCGGCCAAGGTCCGGCTCGCGGAGGCCCTGGGGGTGAAGGAGATCAAAGCCGGTCCCGACGGGACGGTCAGCTGAGGCCGTCGCCGATCGCGGTCATGGCTCGCACGATAAGACCGGAGGCGTTGCCGCCCAGCGCCTGCCAGCCCGCGAGGCAGACGACGAACATCAGGGCGGCGATCAACCCGTATTCGAGCGCGGTGGCCCCGGCCTCGTCACGGCGGAAGCGGCACAGCAAACCGATCATCTCGCCTCCCTGCCCGCGCGGGCCTCAGAGCAGGTCGCAGAGCCAGGCGACCAGGGGTTCGTCGGCCGGCGGCATCGGGTATTCCCGCATGCG
>JBKBUS010000342.1:0-2810 GCA_046290035.1 Brevundimonas sp. | reverse complement strand
GATCAGGCGGGCGGCGGTCATTGCGCGTCTCCGGCGCGGCGTTGGGGGTGGGGGGTTGCGGCGGGCGAGGCCGGGGCGGTCTCCGGCTCGGCCCGGCGCACGCCGCCGGGCGCGTGCAGCACCTGCGGGCCCTTGGGCAGGTACTCCGAGAGCTTGCGGCACAGCACATAGAAGACCGGCGTGAAGATCAGGCCGAACAGCGTCACCCCAAGCATCCCGGAGAAGACCGACACGCCCAGCGAGCGGCGCATCTCGGCGCCCGGGCCGGTGGCTAGAGCGAGAGGAACCACGCCCAGGATGAAGGCGATCGACGTCATCAGGATCGGGCGCAGCCGCGTACGGGCCGCCCGCACCGCCGCCGCGAACCGGTCCAGACCGTCCTCGTCTTCGGCCTGCTTGGCGAACTCCACGATGAGGATGGCGTTCTTCGCCGCCAGACCGATCAGCACCACCAAGCCGATCTGAACCAGAATGTTGTTGTCCAGTCCGACCAGATTGATGCCGATCATCGCGGCCAGCACGCACATCGGTACGATCAGGATCACGGCGAGCGGCAGTGTCACCGCCTCGTATTGAGCGGCCAACACCAGGAAGACGAAAAGCACCGCCACGATGAAGACCACGGTGGCGCCGCCCGACGCCTGCTTCTCCTGCAGCGCCAGCTCGGTCCATTCGTAGCTGAAGCCGGGCGGCAGGGTGTTCGCCGCCAGCGTCTCCATATGGGTCAGCGCGTCGCCGGACGCCACGCCGGGAGCCGCCAGCCCTTGAAGCTCCGACGCGGGGAACAGGTTGTAGCGCACGACGCGGGCGGGACCGGAGTCATTGGTGATCTCCGCCAGCGACCCGACGGGCACCAGGGCCCCGGACTGGGAGCGGACGCGCAGCGCGGCGATGTCGGACGGGTCGTCGCGGAACATCGGCTCGGCCTGGGCGGTCACGCGGAAGGTGCGGCCCAGAAGGTTGAAGTCGTTGACGTAGGTCGAGCCGAGATAGGTGCCGAGCGTGGCGTAGACGTCCGCCGGCTGGACCCCCAGCATCAGGGCCCGGTCGCGGTCGACGTTGGCGGAGATGCGCGGCGAGCCGGTGTTGTAGGTCGAGAAGACCTGCTGCACCTGGTCCGGCGTCTGAGCCGCGGCGCCCATCATCGCGAAGGTCGCCCCCTCCAGCGCCTTGTAGCCGGCGCCGGAACGGTCCTGGATCATCATCTTGAAGCCGTTGCCGTTGCCCAGCCCCTGAACGGCGGGCGGGGCGATGACGAAGATGTTCGCCTGGTCGATGCCGAAGGTCGCGCCGGTGATCGCCTGGGCCAGGCTGGCGGCGGCCATTTCCTGGCTCTCGCGGTCCTCGAAGGGATCCAGGCGCACGAATAGGGTGGCGGCGTTAGAACCGAACGAGAAGCTCGAGCCGTCCAGCCCGGCGAAGCCGACGATCCCATCGACGCCTTCGGTTCCGGCTATGATCTCGCGCGCCTGGGCCATGACTGCGTCGGTCCGCTCCAGGGAGGAGCCGGCCGGCAGCTGGATGACGCCGATCAGGAAGCCCTGGTCCTGTTCCGGGATGAAGCCGGTGGGGGTGTCGGTGACGCGCCAGGCGGTCAGGCCCAGAAGGCCCGCATAGACGATGACGACGATCAGCGACGTGCGCACCAGCCGCGCCGTCAGCCGGCCGTAACGGTCCGACATCCAGTCGAAGCCCTCGTTGAAGCGGGCGCCGGCCCAGCCGAGCCAATAGAGAACGAAGCCCAGCGGACCGGGTCGCCGGCGTGTCTCGTGCGCCTTGTGCGGCTTCAGAAGCAGGGCCGCCATCGCCGGCGACAGCGTCAGGGAGACCAGCAACGAAATGAGCGCCGCCGAGGCGATGGTGACGGCGAACTGTCGGTAGAAGATGCCCGGGATGCCCGGCACGAAGGCGGTGGGCACGAACACCGCCGTCAGCACCAGACCGATGGCGATAAGGGCGCCGGACACCTCCTGCATGGAGCGGTAGGCCGCCTCCTTGGGGCTGAGCCCTTCGCGGATGTAGCGCTCGACGTTCTCGACCACGACGATGGCGTCGTCGACCACGATGCCGACGGCCAGGATCAGGGCGAACAGCGACAGCGAGTTGATGGAATAGCCGAGCGCCAACTGGATCGCGAAGGTGCCGACCAGCGAAACCGGGATGGCGATGATCGGGATGATCGCCGCGCGCCACGTCTGTAGAAAGACGATGACGACCAGCACCACCAGCACCACCGCCTCGATCAGCGTGTGCTCCACCGCCTCGACCGAGGCCGCGACGTATTCGGTGGGATTGTAGGGCACGCTGACGGCCAGCCCTTCGGGCAGGTCGGCGCGGATCGCCTCCAGCTCCTCCAACACCAGATCTGCGGTGCCCAGGGCGTTGGCGCCGGGCTGCTGCACGATCGCGATGGCCACGCCGCGGTCGCCATCGACATAGCCGCGGATGCCATAGTCCTGGGAGCCGATCTCGACGCGGGCGACGTCGCGCACGCGGGTGACGCGGCCCTGGTCGTCGGTGCGGATGACGATGTCGGCGAACGCTTCGGGGTCCGACAGACGGCCCTGCACCTGCACCGGCAGCTGGAAGGCCGACGCGCCCGTGTCGAACGGCGGCTGGCCCAGGGATCCGGCGGCCGCCTGGATGTTCTGCGATCGCAGGGCGCTGACGATCTCGGTCGCGGTCAGGTCGCGCGCCGCGGCGCGGGTCGGATCGATCCACACCCGCATCGAGTAGTTGCCGCCGCCGAAGACCGTGACGCCGCCCACGCCGTCGATCCGCAGCAGGCGGTCGCGCAGCACCGAGTTGGC
>JBKBUS010000341.1:0-2814 GCA_046290035.1 Brevundimonas sp. | reverse complement strand
TGGAGGCGGCCTCGAGCAGGATCGGCCGCAATGTCGCCGGTCGGGGCCTGCAGTCGGACGCCATGCCGTGGTGGACGGAGATGTGGCGCAGCGGCGAGGGCGGCCCGCGCTGGGTCGCGGCCTTGCTGGACCTCGCGGTCGGCGTCAGCGGCTTCGGCACCCGGCCGCCGATCGACGGAGCGTCGGGCCGGCCCGTGAACCACGATCTCGAAGGGGTCGTGGTCCTGGACCGTTCAGCCTTTCGCGCCCAGGCGCTGGCCAGAGCGCTTCAGGTCATGGGGCCCTTCGAGGGCCCGGAGGTGGCGGCGGCCATGGACATCCCCGCGCTCTTCATCCAGCGCACCGCCTACGGAACGGTGGAGCGCCCGTCGCCCGCGCTCGCCGCGATGGAGGAGGACGGCGGTCAGGCCTGATCCTCGTCGCGTTTGGCGCCGTCCTGGCGCCGGGCCTCCAGCGCGTCCTTCAGCGCCTGCGCCTCACGTTCCGCCTTCGTGCGGCCGAACGCGGCGCGGTTGGCGGCGGCGCGCGACTTGTCGGCCGCCCTGGCCTGCGCCTTGCGGGCCCGGTTCAGATTGACGATCTCGCCCATCCGATCAGCCCGGCGAGATCATCTTCTCGGGCCGCACCCACTCGTCGAACTCCTCGTTGGTCAGATAGCCGCCGCCGACGGCCTCCTCGCGCAGGGTGGTGCCGTTCTTGTGCGCCGTCTTGGCGATCTTGGCGCAGGTGTCGTAGCCCAGCTTGCCGTTCAGGGCGGTGACCAGCATCAGGCTGTTCTCGAGGCCCCGTTGGATATTGTCGCGGCGCGGCTCGATGCCGACGACGCAGTTGTCGGTGAAGCTGACCGCCGCGTCGGCCATCAGGCGCACCGACTGCAGGAAGTTGTAGGCCATCACCGGGTTGAAGACGTTCAGCTCGAAATGCCCCTGCGACCCGGCGAAGGTGATCGCCGCGTGGTTTCCGAACACCTGGACGCAGACCTGGGTCAGGGCCTCGCACTGGGTCGGATTGACCTTGCCCGGCATGATCGACGACCCCGGCTCGTTCTCCGGCAGGGCCAGTTCGCCCAGGCCCGAGCGGGGGCCAGAGCCGAGGAAGCGGATGTCGTTGGCGATCTTGAACAGGCTGGCGGCGACCGTGTTGATCGCCCCGTGGCTCATGACCATGGCGTCGTGGGCGGCCAGAGCCTCGAACTTGTTCGGCGCCGTGGTGAACTTCAGGCCGGTGATCTGGGCGATCTTGTCGGCGACGCCCTCGGCGAAGCCTATGGGCGCGTTGAGGCCGGTGCCGACCGCCGTGCCGCCCTGGGCCAGCTGCATCAGGTCGGGCAGGGTGCTCTCGATCCGCTCGATGCCCTTCGCCACCTGCTGGACGTAGCCGCCGAACTCCTGGCCGAGCGTGAGCGGGGTGGCGTCCTGGGTGTGGGTCCGGCCGATCTTGATGATGTCCTTCCACGCCTGCGCCTTGTCGTTGAGCGCATTGTGCAGCTTCTGCAGCGCCGGCAGCAGGCGGTGCACGACTTCCTCGGCGCAGGCCACGTGCATGGCCGTCGGGTAGGTGTCGTTCGACGACTGGCTCATGTTGACGTGGTCGTTGGGATGGACCGGCTTCTTCGAGCCCATCTCGCCGCCCAGCATCTCGATCGCCCGGTTCGAGATCACCTCGTTGGCGTTCATGTTCGACTGGGTGCCCGAGCCCGTTTGCCAGACGACCAAGGGGAAGTGGTCGTTCAACTTGCCTTCGATGACCTCGTCGGCCGCCTGGACGATGGCCTTGCCGATGGCGGGGTCGAGCCGGCCCAGCGCCATGTTGGTTTCGGCCGCGGCGCGCTTGACGATGCCCAGCGCCCGCACGATCGGCAGCGGCTGCTTCTCCCAGCCGATCCTGAAGTTGCCCAGCGACCGCTGCGCCTGGGCGCCCCAGTAGCGATCTGCGGCGACCTCGATGGGGCCGAAGGTGTCGGTTTCGGTGCGATGGCTGGTCATGGGCGCAGGCTCGGCTTGGCTCTCGATGGGGGCGGGGTGTAGCACGGGGCGTCGGCCGAACAAGCGGCGGACGAGGGAAGGAAGGGACATGCATCATCTCCTCGGACGGCGGCGCTCTTGACTTGGGTCGGATCCGGCAAGGTCCGGGCGCGCGAGAGCGGCGACGCCGTGGAGATCACCATCGACGGACTGACCACCCAGGCGAAATACTACAAGCCGCTGGTCTATGAGTTCATGCGCAAGGAGTGGCGGGGCGCGCGGCCGGCCTGGGGCGACCACACGGTCGAAATCGTCATGGAGCACGTGGGCGACCCGCCCTGGATGGACCTCGACAACCTGGCGAAGGCCCTGCTGGACGCCATCAAGGGCTATGTGTTCCACGACGACGCCCAGGTCGCCCGACTGCTGGTCGAGCGTCGCGAGGGCGAGCGTGAGCGGATCACGATCCGGGTGTTCCCCCGTCGTCCGTGAAGCGGACAAGCGGCAGCAGGAGTTGCATATCGCGGCCGATGCGGACCTGAGGTTCGGACGGGGGCGCGGCGCCCTCCTCGGCCTCGCGGCGGGAAACACAGGCGCGGACGCGGTTGGCGAGGTCGATGAAGTCCGACGCGACGGGCAGACTCTCGATCACGCAGGCGTCGAAGAAGGGATAGACATCGTCTTCTCCGCATCCAAACGAGTTCCGGTCGGGCCGAGCCGCGGTCATGACCATGCGATTGGGCCCGGAGAGGGCGCCGATGAAGACCCCCGAGTAACAGGCGGAGACTACGGCCACGGTCGGTCGCGATCCGCATGCGGCCCTCATCAGCACCGCCGCCTCCGTGGGGGT
>JBKBUS010000340.1:0-2817 GCA_046290035.1 Brevundimonas sp. | reverse complement strand
CAGGGTCAGCGTCAGCATGACGATTGAGGTCCCCGGGACGCCCGCGGTGCCCAAGGATCCCAGCACCGCCGTCAGGCCGATCAGCACGTACTGCGTTAGGCTCAGCTCGATGTTGAAGTACTGGGCGATGAACACCGCCGCGACCGCCGGATAGATGGCGCCGCAGCCGTCCATCTTCACGCTGGCGCCGAGCGGCACGGCGAAGGCGGCGTAGGCCTGGGGCACCCCCAGCCGCTCCACCGTCTGCCGCAAGGTGATCGGCAGGGTCGCCAGCGACGACGAGGTGGCGAAGGCCGTCTGCTGGGCGGCGAAGGCCCCCCGCAGGAAGCTGGAGGCCTTCAGCCCATGCAGCTTCAGCAGCCCCGCATAGACGACCAGGATTTGGAACAGGCAGGCCGCATAGATGGCCGCGATGAACCGGCCGAGCGGCAGCAGCGCCTCCCAGCCGTAGCCGCCGACGACCGACCCGATCAGCGCGAACACGCCGATCGGGGTCAGCTGGATGATCCAGCGGGTGATCCGGAAGATCACGCTCGCGCCCTCGTCGACCAGCCGCCTCAGGGTCTGGGCCCGGTCGCCCAGCGCCACGAGCGCTGCGCCCAGCAGGGCCGAGAAGAAGATGATCTGGAGCACCCGCCCCTCGGCCAGCGCCTGGAAGGGGTTGGTCGGCACGACGCCGATCAGCACCTCGAGAGGGGTGGGGATCTCGCGCGGCCTGACCTCGCCGAGCGGCAGGGGACCCAGGCCCACGCCGGGATCGAAGGCGTGCGCGAAGCCCAGGCCGACCAGGACCGCCAGCAGCGACGTGAGCGCGAACCAGACGAGGGTGCGGGCCCCCAGACGCGCGGCCCCCGCGCCCTCGCCCAGCTTGGCGATGGACGAGGCGATGGTCAGGAGCACCAGCGGCGGCACCACCATCCGGATCAGGTTCAGATAGACGTCGCCGATCGGGTCCAGCCACACGCCGGCCCGCTCTCCGAGCAGAAGGCCGGCGATCACGCCGAGAACAAGGCCGGCGGCGGTCCGCTGCCAGAGCGGGATGGCGAAGACGCGGCGAAGCATGGCGGCTCCCTGTTGAGCAGGCCGATGTGTGGCCTCAGGCGGCGCGCCGCAACGCCTGAGGCTCAAGTTCGTCCTCGGCGTCGGACGGCGTCAGCGCCGGCGGGGCGTCAGGATCTCGCCCAGCCGGTCCGGCGTCCCTTCCACCCGCTCCAGCCGCGGGTAACGCAGGCCCTCGTGCCAGGCGAAGCGAAGGGTCCGCACGCGATCGTCCTTCCTGACCACCAGCCGGATCGGCTCGGTTCCGCCCTTCGCGGCGGTGATGGCGTCGCGCAACGCCTGGGCCGACGGGGCGCTGTCGTTCACCGCGATCAGGTCCCAGCCGACGCCCAGCCCCTGTTCGAAGGCGGGCGAGCCCCAGCGGATCCCGGTGATGCGGTTGGCCGACGTCAGACTGAACCCGAGCGTGTCCTGGAAGTCGTTAGCCCAGCCGGGATTCACGGCTTTCTCGATCGCGTTAGGCTCCTCGACATAGACCAGCCGATAGCCGCCGCGCTCCACGCCGCCCAGCGGGGCCTCGGCGTCGGGGCCGACCGCGTCCAGCCGCGCGCGCAGCCAGCCCGACCAGTCCATCGGATGGACCGCGTTCAGCGCCTCGACCACCTCCTCGAACGTATAGCCCCGCGCCTGGGCCTCCCCGTCCAGCCGACCGAAGAAGCCGCGCGCGAAGTCGTCCAGCGAGCGCCGGCCGCCGGTCGCCTCCCGGATCAGGGTGTCGGCGTCGAGCCAGACCAGCAGGGCCTCGTCATAGTAGTCGCTGGTGGTGCGCATCCACGACGGCCACTGACCCGGCACGCGATAGCCCAAGAGGTTGTGGTTGTTGGTATCCTGCAACGCCCGCCACTGACGACCCGGCTGGGTCTCGTAGAAGGACGCGTGCCCCGCCAGTCCCGCCAGCGCCTCTTCCTTCGACACCAGGCCCGAACGCGCGGCCAGGACCTCGCCCCAGTAGGAGGTCAGCCCCTCATAGACCCACAGCAGGGTGTTCTGAGTCGGCACGTTGTAGTTCGCCGTCAGCTCGTCGGCCGGGCGCATGTACTTGCCATTCCAGGAGTGGACGTATTCGTGCGGCAGGAGCTGGCGCGCGCCCAGCGATCCGGTCCCCCGCGTGAAGAAGTCCGGGGCCACGGTGTTCTCCGACGACCGGTGATGCTCCAGCCCGATGCCGCCCAGCTCGCTCGTCGCCGCGACCAGGAACTCGTAGCGGTCGAAGGGCCGCGCGCCGAACAGCCGGTCGGCCTGGACCACCAGCTGGCGGTACTTTTCGATGAGGCCCTCGGCGGGCTGAAGCTGCGCGGCCTCGTCGGCGACGAGGCTCAGGTGGACCGGCGACGGCCCCTCGGCGTCCAGCTCGAAGCGACGATAGTGCCGGCCTGCGAACATCGGGCTGTCGACGAAGGTGTAGAGGCTGACCGGCGCGAACCGGGCGAGCCCCCCCTCGTTCGCCACCGTCTCCAGCGACACGCCGTAGCCCCAGCCCTCGGGCAGCCGGATCGACGGCTCGATCATGATCCCGGTCGCGGCGTAGCCGGCGGGATACAGCACCGCCTTCTCCCACTGCATGTTGACCATGTCCGGCGTCTGCACCACGCGCCACGCGCCGCCGTCCGGCTGGGTCAGCCACTGGAAGGCGACGTTGATCTCCGACACCCCGTCGGGCACGTCGAGGTGGAAGGCGTGCGGCTGGAGCGTGTCGCGCAGCCACTCCAGCCGGCGACCGTCAGGCGTCGTCACCGTCAGGCCGGCGAGCAGCTGGAT
>JBKBUS010000339.1:0-2832 GCA_046290035.1 Brevundimonas sp. | reverse complement strand
CGCCGACCTCACGCAGCTCTTCGGGCGTGGTGCGCCGCTTCTTCTCCAGCGTCACGCCCAAGGCCACCCGCTTCACCGTCCCGAACAGATTGGCTAGACACGGAATGGAGCTGATCGAGCCGTCCGGCATGACCGGCTTCTCGAAGATCACCGCCGGGCCGCCGTTCCTGAGCAGCCGGGTCTGGATCTCGGTCATCTCCAGATGGGTGGAGACGGGCTCGGTCACCCGAACCAGCTCGCCTTCCGCCTCCAGAAGATCGATGAAGTCGCGCAGGGACTTATAGGCCATGCCCGTGCTTAGGCGGGCGGACCCGCCGTGTCACCTGGCGCTCCGGTCGCGGGTCCGTCGGCCAGAAGCGCCCATCGCGGAAGCCCCAGCTTGCGGCTCACCGCCACGAGCGCGTCGGGGCTCAGCGTCTCCCGGCCCGCCTCGACTCGCCGCAGCTGCTCCACCGTCACGCCGGTGCCGGTCGCGAGATCCTCAGCGAGCCCCGACGCGAGCCGCCTCGGGATCCGAGGCCGGGAATCCAAGGATGTTCAAGCGGCTTCGTCCCAGACGAAGTCGGAGTCGATCCAGTCGCCCAGACGCCCATCAGGGCGCGCCAGGGCCGAGATGCGCTGCACCTCTTCGCCGCTCAGCTGGAAGTCCCAGATGTCGAAGTTCTCGCGCGCCCGGCTTTCCTTCTGAGTACGCGGAATCGCGATGATCCCCTGCTGCACGAGCCAGCGCAGGGTGACCTGGCCCGGCGTCTTGCCGTGGACGCGCCCGATCTCGATGAGGGTGGCGTCGTCGGCGATCTTGCCCTGGGCCAGCGGCGACCAGGCCGTCAGCGTCGAGCCGAGCTCCTTGGCTGCGGCGATCAACGGCTGGTTCGACAGATAGGGGTGGTGCTCGACCTGGTTGGTGATGAGGGGCGCGTCGGAATAGCCCTGCGCCTCGCGGAACACCGCCGACGGAAAATTCGAGACGCCGACGTGCTTGGTCAGGCCGCGCGCCTTGGCGTCGTTCAGGGCTCGCACCGTTTCTTCCATGGCGGGCTTGCGCTTGGGCCAGTGCAGCAGAAGCAGGTCGGGCGTGGTTCCCAGGCTCTCGGCGGATTCTTCGGCCTGGCGCTGAACGTCGCCGTCGGCGAAATGGGCGACCCAGATCTTGGTGGTCAGGAAGATCTCTTCGCGCGGCACGCCCGACTCGCGGATGCCCTCGCCGACGGCCTTCTCGTTCTTGTAGATCCACGCCGTATCGATGTGGCGATAGCCGATCTCGAGGGCCGTCCGCACCATCCGCCGGGCGTCCTCCGGCTCGAGCATCCAGGTGCCGAAGCCCAGCAGGGGAATGGCGACGCCGGCGGCTTCGGCGGTGACGGTCGGATTCGGCATCTTCGGCTCCTTGAGGCGGGAGACCGTATATGGGCTTCAGCCGATCCGGCTCAACCTTTCAGCCAGTCCCAGATTTCGTCCCAAAGCGGCTCCAGGCCCCGGCGGAACGCGCCCTCATGGCCGATGCGCGGCACGCCGAAGTCCTCAGGCCGCCTGACCACGATCTCCGACGGCGCGTTCGGATAGACCCTCAGCAGGTCCGCGCCGGTGCGCGGGGTGGCGATCGGATCGTCGGGAAAGATCCATGAGCGGATCGGGCTGCGGACCTGATCGAAGGCGTGAGGACGCAGACGCTCTTGCAGCTCGTCGGTGAAGTAGCCTGGCTTCAGGCACCAACGACGCCAGGTGGCGTAGACGCCGCGCGGCAGGTCCGCCCCGCGCCACAGGGAGCCGCCCTTCACATAGCCGTGCCGCATGAGGCTCCAAGGCCCGTAGCCGAACCAGAAGAACAGCTCCATCGGGTTGTAGCTGCGGTGATGCCGCGCCCAGTAGCCGGAGCCCACCGAAACGAAGGCGTGTCGCTCGATCCGGTCATGATTGGGCATGAAGCCGGCGAAATGGCCGCCCACGCTGTGGCCGACATGGACGATCGGCAGCCCGGAAGCCTGAGCCGTCAGCGCCTCGAGCGCCGCCGGCATATCCAGCCGCCCCCAGTCTGGATAGTCCATCTCGAGGGAGGCGAGATCGGCCGGACGCGATCCGCCGATGCCGCGGAAGTCGTAGGTCAGGACAACCGCGCCCTTCGAAGCGAGCCGCCGGGCGAAACGATCATAGAAGCCCCGTGGGAAGCCGGTGCCCGACGTGACCAGAACGGCCGTCGTGGGGGCAGGTCCCACGTGGACCGTTCCGGCGAGCTCGTAGCCGTCCAAGGCGGCGAATCGAATCTCCGTCGGCTCAGGGGACATCAACGGCTCCGTACGTCTTTTTTCGCAACGGACACGATGACCCCGGTCGCCGTCAAGCCCAAACGAAAAGGGCCGTCCCGGCGGGACGGCCCTTGATCTCTCCAGTTGAGCGGCGGCTCAGGTGATGTCTTCGTTCAGCAGACCGACCTTAAGGAAGCCGTTCTCCTGCAGCGTGTTCATCACTTCCATGAACTCGTTGTAGCGGACCTCGGGCTGGGCGCGGACGAACACGCGCTCCTCCTGGCAGGCGCCGCCGCCGAGCGCCGCGCAGACGTCGGCCGGCAGGGTCTCGATGGTGGTCTGCTGATCGGCGATGAACAGCGAGCCCGATTCCTGGATGGTGATGTAAACCGGCTCTTCCTGCTCTTGGTTGTCGCTCGGCACGGGCGGCGGCAGGTCGAGGCGGATGGACACGGTCGCGAGCGGCGCGGCCACCATGAAGATGATCAGAAGCACCAGCATGACGTCCACGAAGGGTGTCACGTTGATGTCCGAGTTCTGGTCGATCGTCTTGCCGCCCTGGCCCGACGGTCCCGAAAGCTTGGCGCCC
>JBKBUS010000338.1:0-2851 GCA_046290035.1 Brevundimonas sp. | reverse complement strand
GGCGATCGACCTCGGCGACCGCTGGGACATCCATCCGGCCCAAAAGGAGGAGCTGGGCCGCCGTCTCGCCCGCGCCGCGCGACATCTGGTCTATGGCGAGGCCGCGCCGCCCTCAGGGCCGATTCCCTCCGGCGTGACACGGGAGGGGCAGAGGCTGCGTGTGGCGTTCGCGGACGTCACGGGCAGGCTTCGTAGCCACGGCGGCAGGCAAGTGATCGGCTTCGAAGTCTGCGCCGCCGCGGCCTGTCGCTACGTTCCCGCCGTCGCCAACGGCTCAACGGTCGAGCTGACGGTTCCTGACGGGGTCCGGCCGGACGAGATTCGGTTCTGCTGGGCCGACAATCCGACCTGCAACCTGTTCGACGACGCAGGCCTGCCGGCCGGGCCGTTCCGTCTGAGACTGTCCTGACCGCTTGCCCCTTCGCGGCAGGCGGCTAAAGCGGTCTGACTGAGCGGGAGGCGGGCTTGGCGCGAACGGATCATGACGTCGTCATCCTGGGCGGCGGCCACAACGGGCTGGTCTGCGCCTTCTACCTGGCGCGCGCCGGGCTGAAGGTCGTGGTTCTGGAGCGCCGCCATGTCGTCGGCGGCGCGGCGGTGACCGAGGAGTTCCACCCCGGATTCCGCAACTCCACGGCCAGCTATACGGTCAGTCTGCTGAACCCGACGGTGATCGCCGAGATGGAGTTAGCGCGGCACGGCCTGAAGGTCGTCGAGCGGCGAATGTCGAACTTCCTGCCGCTGTCGCAGACCGAGCGCCTGTTCGCGGGGCCGGGGCTGACCCAAGCGGAGGTGGCGCGTTACTCCATCCGCGACGCCGAGCGTCTGCCCGAGTACGAGCGACGGCTGGAGACGGTGGCGGACGTGTTGCGCGCGCTGATCCTGACCGTGCCGCCGAACGTGGTCGAGGGCGGCTGGCGCGAGGCGGTGCCGGAGCTGTTGAAGTCAGCCGGGATGGCGCGCCGCATCGGCGGCCTGTCGACCGAGGCGCGGCGGGACCTGCTGGACCTGTTCACCAAGTCGGCGGGCGACTGGCTGGACGGCTGGTTCGATAGCGATCCGATCAAGGCGCTGTTCGGCTTCGACAGCGTGGTCGGCAACTACGCCAGCCCCTACACGCCGGGGTCCGCCTATGTGCTGCTGCACCACGTCTTCGGCGAGGTGAACGGCAAGCGCGGCGCCTGGGGCCATGCGATCGGCGGCATGGGGGCGATCACTCAGGCCATGGCCAGGGCTTGCGAGGAGGTGGGTGTCGAGCTCCGCACCGGCAGCCCCGTCGGCGAGGTGCTGACGGAACGGGGCAGGGCGGTCGGCGCCGTCACGGAGGCCGGCGACGCGCTCCGGGCGCGCGCCGTAGTGTCGAACCTGCACCCCCGGCTGCTGTTCGAGCGGCTGGTCGATCCCGCGGTCGCGCCTCGCGACTTCGGCGAACGGATCGGACGCTACGTCTCCGGGTCGGGCACGTTCCGCATGAACGTGGCGCTGTCGGAGCCACCCCGGTTCTCGTGCGCGCCCGAGCCGGGGGATCACCTGACGGCCGGGATCATCATCGCCCCCAGCCTCGACTACATGGACCGCGCCTTTGCGGAAGCGCGGCTGAATGGATGGTCTTCCCGACCCATCGTGGAAATGCTGATCCCCTCGACCCTGGACGACAGTCTGGCGCCGGCCGGCGCGCATGTGGCGAGCCTGTTCTGCCAGCATGTGGCGCCCAAGCTGCCGGACGGGCGCAGCTGGGACCAAGCGCGAGAGGCGGTGGCCGACCTGATGATCGAGACGGTCGACCGGTTGGCGCCGGGGTTCAAGTCCTCGGTGGTGGGACGTCTGAGCCTGTCGCCGCTGGACCTGGAGCGCCGCTTCGGCCTGGTGGGCGGCGACATCTTCCACGGGCGTCTGACGCTGGACCAGTTGTTCAGCGGACGGCCGGTGCTGGGTCACGCGGATCACCGCATGCCCGTGCCGGGGCTCTATCTGTGCGGGTCGGGCGCGCATCCCGGCGGCGGGGTGACGGGCGCGCCCGGGCGCAATGCGGCGGGGGTGATCCTGAAGGACCTGAAGCGTCAGCCCTCGGCCACGCCCATGGCGCGATAGAGCGCCTGGCGCAGGCCGGCCTCGGTGAAGGGCTTTTGAATCGTGGGACGGTCGCGCCAGCGATCGGGCAGCCCGCCCTCGCCGTAGCCGGTCGAGAAGACGAAGGGCACGCCTTTTTCGTCCAGCGCCTCGGCGACGGGGAACACCTGCCGCCCGGACAGGTTCACATCCAAGAGCGCGGCGTCGAGCTCGGGGCCGTCCTTGAGGTGCTCCAGCGCCTCGTCGATGCTCGACATGGGGCCGACCGGCTGGCAGCCGAGGTCTTCTAGGATCGTCTCGATCAACATGGCGACAAGGCTCTCGTCCTCGACGATCAGCACCCGCCGTCCGCTCAACCCGGCATTCATTCCGTATGCTCCAGAGCGAAGGGGATCAGGATCTCCGCCTCATAACCCTCCGGCTGGTAGCTGACCTTCAGCTCGCCCGCCAGATCATGTTTGACGTTCCGTTCGATAAGGCGTGCGCCGAAGCCCCGGCGCGTCGGCGCTTGGGCGGCCGGTCCGCCGCGCTCCTGCCAGAGTATGCGCAGCTTCCGGTCGGCCTGATCATGCAGCGACCAGTCGACGAAGACGCGTCCCTCCGACCGGGAAAGGGCGCCGTACTTGGCCGCGTTGGTCGCTAACTCATGGAAGATCATGCCCAGCGAGAGCGCCGTCGAAGGCGGCAGGTCCACGGCCGGTCCGTTCAGCAGGATCCTGGCCGGGCCGTGCGCTTCGGTCTCGTGCAACAGGACCTCCCGTAACGAGGCGCCTTCCCAGTG
>JBKBUS010000337.1:0-2853 GCA_046290035.1 Brevundimonas sp. | reverse complement strand
CGTGCAGGACGGCGATGGGACGCTGTTCGACGGGGCCGACGGCGTCGGTCCGTGGGACGGGCCGCTCGCTGACGGGCTGCGGCTGGCCGAGGACGGGGCGACGCGCGACGGCGGCAGTCGGGCGAGCTGGAACCCGACCGGCGCGGCCGCCTCGACGGCGGTCGACGCCTCGGGGTGCCTCAGAGTGGAGGGTAGAGGCGAGGCCTTCTGTCCCGAAGGCCAGGGCCGCCGCGTGGCCGCCGGCGGGGCGACCGCCCTCTTCGTCGAGGCGCGGGACGACGGGACCACCCTGATCCGGCTGGAGCGGCCGGACGGCGGTCGGGACCTCGCTCAGCTCAATGCCGGCCTCGCGGAGATCGCATGGGGCGAAGTCCGGGAGGTGGCCCACGCCGGGATCGACGGCCGTCCGCTGAAGAGCTGGCTGCTCGTGCCGCCGGGCGCTCCGCCGGCGGCGGGATGGCCGCTGGTGGTCACGATCTATCCGGGGCGGAACCATGAGACCGCGCCGGCGGCGCTGCGGCCGGGATCGGAGGCCGGCTACGTCAACGCCCATGTCCTGACCGCCGCGGGCTACGCCGTGCTCGTGGCGAGCCTGCCGTTGGAGGGCGACGTCGACGGGGCCCTTCCCGATCTCGCCGCCCGGATCGATCTCGCCGTGGACGCCGCTCTCGCGCTCGGCGGCCTCGACGATGATCGTCTGGCGCTTGTCGGTCACAGCTACGGCGGGCGCGGGGTGCTCGTGGCCGGGACCCAGACGGAGCGCTATCGGGCTCTGATCGCCGCGGCCGGGGCGGCGGACTATGGGACCGCATTGCGGGATACGCTCCACGCCCTGGCTTCGCCCGAAGACGGCATCCTGATCAACGCCGTCAGCGGGTGGTTCGAGGTCGGTCAGGGCCGGATGCGGTCTCTGCCCTGGGACGATCCCGCCGCCTGGACCCGGGCCAGTCCGCTCTATGCGGCGGACCGCATCCGCACGCCGGTGCTGCTCATCCACGGCGACCTCGATCCCCAGGGGTATGAGGCGATGTTCGCGGCGCTCTACCGCCTCAACCGCGAAGCCTCCCTCCTCACCTACAGGGGCGAGGGGCACAACATGGTCGGCCCGGCCAACGTCGTCGACCTACACGGCCGCGTCCTGGCCTGGCTCGAAGAGCGGCTGGCCCCGCGCCGCGAGACGGGCGCGCCAGCGCCGCAGCCACAGCTCCAGCACCAGGCGGATGAGAACCGTGTTGTAGGCGCCGTCGGCGATCAGATGGGCCGGGTCGAGGTCGGCGCTGAGGGCCTCGGGGTCGACCAGTCCGGCTGAGACCAGCGCCCCGTCGATCAGGAGGTCGTTCGCCAGAGGCAGGGTCAGTCGCACGACCTGGCCGTAGTAGGTGCTGAGCTCGCCCTTGCCCCGGCGGCTCAGCACCGCCTCGGGAAGGCGGTCGGCAAAGCGCCGCCGGGCGAGGTCCCGATCGCGGCCGCCTTCGACGAGGACGTCGGCGGGGATGCCGAGACCGGCCTCCATGACGGGCTGGGTCAGGAGAGGATGCAGAAGCTCGGCGGCGCGGCGGCGCAGGCAGTCGCCGTGGAACACCTGGGCGTTGACCAGCTGGCGGATCTGGCCGCGTCTGGCCGGAGGGACGGCGTCGAGGTCCTCGAGCCAGGGGTGGACCTCGGCCGGCGGCGACGGGTCGGCATCGGGATTGCGGCGCTGAGGGCGACCGAGTCGATCCCGCGCCGCAGCTTCCAGCAGCCGCCAGACCGGGACGCGGGTCCAGCGGGCGATGCGGTGCAGGTAGCGCGGATCCAGACCGCGGAGGCCGAGCCGTCTGACCCGATCGCGCACGACCGCCGGCGTGCCGAACTGAAAGAAGACGGCGTCGCCGCCCTGCCCGGTCAGAAGTCCGGTCGCCCCCGTGGCCGCAAGCCGTTCGGCGACGCCGGCGTCGTATTCCACGTCCAGGCCCTGCAGCGCCGGACGCAGGCTCTGGGCGAGACGCTCGAGCGCGGCGCGCGTGAGGGGCTTCGGCGTCTTGGGATGTTCCGACAGGCGCAGTCCCGCCTTGTCCGCGACCGCCCGGGCCCAGGCCCGCTCGTCGGCCTCAGGCTCCACGGCATGGAAGTTCAGCCAGGTCGGGACCCGATCGCCCAGGCCCTGCCCGGCCGCGCTCGTGGCGACGACGGCCGAATCGAAGCCGCCGGACACCTCGCCGAGGACCCGGCCGTGAGGCTTCAGGACCGTCGCGACGGCCGTATCGACGGTCTCGCTCAGGCTCGCCGGGTCCGCCCGGCGACCCGCCGCCGCCGCCGGCGTCCAGACCTGGAAGCGGCGCACCGTCCCCTCCGGCGTCAGCGCCACGCCGCCGCCCGGCGGGACGGCTTCGATCGGGACGATCGCCGCCGCGCCGGAGACGGTCGCCGCATGGCGCAGCATCAGGGCGACGCGGTCCAGATCGATGCGGGCGTCGTGGGGGAGGAGGTCGTCCAGGCCCTCGCAGGCGTCGCCCGCCGCGATCCAGACCGAACCGCGCCGCCAGACGAAGGCGTCAAGCGCGCCGGAGGGGTCGCGAACAGCCGTGACCCCGGTCGGGCTCGGCAGGAGGGCCACCCATAGCCCCCAGCCGGCGCTCATCAGGGCGGCGGCCCAGGCCTCGGCGGGCCGGTCCGCCAGGGGCTCCGGCGGCGCCCCGACATAGCGCCCGAGCAGCAGCCCGGCCCCAAGGCGGCGGGCGGGGAGAGGATGACGCGCCGATACCCAGACGGCGGGCGCTTCGTCGACCCGGCGCCAGCCAAGCCGATGCAGCCGCGCGTCGAGAGGTTCGCCCGCCGCCGACGGGTGCGGGCCGAGGACGAGCCAGTCGGACG
>JBKBUS010000336.1:0-2854 GCA_046290035.1 Brevundimonas sp. | reverse complement strand
GGTGTCGGTGGTGCGGCCGATGACGGCGGCGTCCAGGCCCCACTTCTCGAAGATGCGCCGCCCGTCGTCCTCGCGACCGGGCTTCAGGATCGCCAGCATGCGCTCCTGGCTTTCCGACAGCATCATCTCATAGGCCGTCATGCCCTCTTCGCGCTGGGGCACCGCGTCCATGTCCAGCTCGATGCCCACGCCGCCCTTCCCGGCCATCTCGACCGAGGAGGAGGTCAGGCCCGCCGCGCCCATGTCCTGGATCGCCGCAACCGCTCCGGACGCCATCAGCTCCAGCGTCGCCTCGATCAGCAGCTTCTCGGCGAAGGGGTCGCCCACCTGAACCGTGGGCCGCTTCGATTCGGATTCGTCGTCGAACTCAGCCGACGACATGGTCGCGCCGTGAATCCCGTCGCGGCCGGTCTTGGAGCCGAAGTAGACCACCGACAGGCCTGGCGCTGGCGCGGCCGAGTAGAAGATGCTGTCGGCCTTCGCCAGGCCGACGCACATGGCGTTGACCAGGATGTTGCCGTTGTAGCCGGGGTGGAAGTTGGTCTCGCCCGCCACCGTCGGCACGCCCACGCAGTTGCCGTAGCCGCCGATGCCCGAGACGACGCCCGTCACCAGGCGCTTGGTCTTCTCATGCGACGGGTCGCCGAACCGAAGGGCGTTGAGCAGCGCCACCGGCCGCGCGCCCATGGTGAAGACGTCGCGCATGATGCCGCCCACGCCCGTCGCCGCGCCCTGGTAGGGCTCGATGAAGCTGGGGTGGTTGTGGCTCTCCATCTTGAAGATGCAGGCGTCGCCGTCGTCGATGTCGATGACGCCCGCGTTCTCGCCCGGCCCGCAGATCACGCGATCGCCGGTCGTCGGGAACTTGCCCAGGTGGATCTTCGAGGACTTGTAGGAGCAGTGCTCGGACCACATCACCGAGAACACGCCCAGTTCGACCTGGTTGGGCTCTCGTCCCAGCCGGTCGAGGACGACCTGATACTCGTTCGGGGCCAGGCCGTATTCGGCGGCCAGTTCGGCCATGGTCTTCTGGGGCGCGCTCATGGGCGGCGCTTCTAGCGGCGAACGGGCGCGCTGTCAGCCATCGTGGACGCGGCCGGACTCGGCGACTAGTGTTATGCAGGATGGGGGGCGCTGCCGTGGACTATGACAAGACGCTTGCGCGCGTGTTCCCTGAAGTGCGGGCGGGCGGCTTCGCCCATGTTGATCAGGTCTGGCTGTTCTACCTACGTGTCAACGCGCTGCTGACCGAGGACATGACGCTGCTGGACTTCGGGGCCGGACGCGGACGCATCTATGAAAGCTCTCCAGGCTTCGCGCGCAGCCAACGTATCTTCAGAGGACGCTGCGCCGAGGTGATTGGGGCCGACGTCGATCCAGTGGTCTTCGAGAATCCGACGCTCGACCGCGCCGTACTGATCGAGGATGGCCGAATCCCCCTGGCGGATCAGTCGATCGACATGATTGTTTCGGCCGCGACGTTCGAACACCTCCAAGACCCCGCGGCGTCCGCGAGAGAGATGACACGTGTGCTCAAGCCGGGCGGCTGGATCTGCGCTTGGACGCCCGCCGCCTTCGGATACGTGGCGCTGGGCGCGCGGCTGGTGCCGCAGCGTCTGCACGCATCGGCCGTGCGGCGGCTCGCGGACCAGCGCGACGAGAAAGACGTGTTTCCGACGGTCTATCGCTTGAACACGCGGTCAGCGTTGAAGCGACACTTCCCGACCGACCAGTTCGATCACTTCAGCTACTACCTGGAAGGATCGCCGAGCTACCACGCGGGGTCGCCGACTCTGGCGCGCCTGCTTCACGCCTATAACCGGATCGCGCCAGGCCCGATGAAGAAGAACCTTCACGTCTTTCTTCAGCGTCGATCGGTCGGTTAGGGCGGAACTCCCGCTGCATCGGCGCGGTTGAGCGGGCGAGGAGACCTCCGCCATGACCGACCAGCCGATCGACACCCCCGACGAGTTCGAAGACCTGCCCGACGACGAACCGGGCGACGACGAGGACCTGCCCGTCGGCGACCCCGACGAGGCCGACGACGGCCCTCAGATCGCCGCCGACGACGCCGGCGCCTCGGCCATGACCGAAGAACCGCAACCCGACCTCGACGATGAAGAGGACGGCGAAGAGGCGGACTGATGGCCCGGACCTCGAACCTCACCCAGGCCGCTCCAGCGCGTCAGCAGGTGGATCGCTCTAACGATCCGGACGAGACGCGGGCCATGGACGCCGCCGCCCCCGAGGCGGCGATGTCCAGCCGGCGGCAGCGCTACGCCGGCTCCGCGACCGGGGTCGGCAGCGTCGGCTTCGAGGAGACGGGCGCCTATGACGTCGGCGCCGGCGGCGAGGCGGTGGAGCCGACGTCCCTGCCCACGCCCCAGCCGGATCTTGGACACACCGCCGGCGACACGCCCGCCGACGACCAGGTGCGGGCAGGGGGAATCGGCCCGGACGGAACGCCCGGCCCCGATCCGGCCGTGGGGCCGGGCCAGGGCTCGGCGAGCTTCCGGCGGGATCGCCGCGATCCTGACGAGCGGGCCCCGAGCGGCGGCGAGGGCTACTGAGCGACCGCCGACGACCCGCGTCGCAGACCGAACGCCAGAATGACCGCGCCGATCAGCACCACCAGCGCCGCCGCCAAGGCGGTGAAGCCCAGCACCGGATTGCGCGTCTGCTCCGCGACGAACGCTGCCAGAAGACCCCAGGCCACGGGCGCGGCGTAGGCCAACAGTCGCGTGCGGGCGGTGACGAACAGGGCGAACGCCGTCACCGCGAGGATCGCGAGGATGGCCCAGGCTGTCGGCGACAGCGCTTCGGGCAGGTCGCCGTGGGGGGGGGGGGCCCGGGT
>JBKBUS010000335.1:0-2857 GCA_046290035.1 Brevundimonas sp. | reverse complement strand
GACAAGCTGCGCTACCACAAGATCATCCTGATGGCCGACGCCGACGTCGACGGCGCCCACATCCGGACCCTGCTGCTGACCTTCTTCTACCGGCAGATGCCCGAGCTGATCGAGCGCGGGCACGTCTACATCGCCCAGCCGCCGCTCTACAAAGTCATGAAGGGCAAGCAGCACCGCTACCTCAAGGATCAGGCGGAGATGGACGCCTATCTGATCGAGGAGGGGTCGGCGGAGGCCGAGCTGGACCTGCCGACCGGCGAACGGCGCACGGGCCTGGACCTCCAGTCTCTGGTGCGCGAGGCCAAGGCGTTCAGGGGGCTGGTCGACCGGCTGGCGACGCGGGCCCCGGGCTTCGCCATCGAGCAGGCGGCCTTGGCGGGCCTGTTCGACGAGGCCGGCGATCCCGTGGCGGTCGCGTCCGAGGCGGCGCGGCGCATGGACCTGTTCGCCGAGGTCGGCGACGGGCCCTGGAGCGGAGAGGCGGGCCATCATGGGGCGATCGCGTTCAACCGCACGCGCCGCGCGGTCTCGGAGTCCATCGTGCTGGAGGAAACCCTGATCCGGTCGCTGGACGCGCGTCGTCTGGCGGAACGGGCCAAGGCCTTCCAGGGCATCTTCGACGGCCGCGCCGTCTATCGCCGCAAGGACAAGTCGACCGACATCCGTGGGCCCATCGACCTGCTGAACGCGGTGCTGGACGCCGGCAAGAAGGGTCTGTCGATCCAGCGCTACAAGGGTCTGGGCGAGATGAACCCGGAGCAGCTGTGGGAGACCACGCTGGACGCCAACGCCCGCACCCTGTTGCAGGTCAAGATCGACCACGCCGACGACGCCGACGACCTGTTCGCCAAGCTGATGGGCGACGTGGTGGAGCCCCGCCGCGAGTTCATCCAGGAGAACGCGCTGGACGCCGAGGTGGACGTCTAGGCGCTCCAGCCGGAGGCGGCGCGCACCTCGCTCAGATCGCTCTCGAGCGTAAGGCCGGCTTCGGCGCGGGCCAGGGCTTGGCGCGACTGCCGCCGTGCCGCGTCGGCGAAGCCGTCGGCAGGGATGCGCGCCAGCTCCTCCAGGCCGTGCTGCAGCGCCAGCTGGACCTCCACGAAGGCGCGGCCGTCGCGGGCGATCGGGCGGAACACATCCTCGAAGACGTCGTGGGCCGACAGGTGCGGCACACGCACGCGCCCGCAGCGGACGTCGTCGGGCGCCCGCCAGCGGTCCGCGCCCCAGTGGCTGAGCACCCGGACCGCCGCGCCGACGGCGTCGATGGCCGTGCCCGGGTCGTTGATGCCCGGGGACAGGGCGCGCGAGCCGATCTCGCCCAGCACCACGAGGCCGAAGCGGGGATCCTGGCGGAAGTCGCGGCGCTGTTCGATGACGAAGCTCTTGCGGAGTCTTGCGACCAAAGGGTCGTCGACACGGCCCTCGATCACATGCATCAGCGGCTGGGACAGACGGGTGAAGGCGCCCGGGAGCAAGGCCAGCTGAAGCGTCAGCCCATGATGCTCGGCCATCTCCTGCAGGGCGCCGACGTCGATCATCTGGACGTAGCCGATGATCTCCGGACAGATGGCGAGCGCGTCCGGCGGCAGGGGAGCCGCCGGCGCCCCGCCCAGCAGGGGCTCGCGTTTCCGCAACGCTTCCCGCATCTCGGCTTCGACCCGCTTCACCGCGTCGCGCACCCGGACCATCCGGGTCAGGGCGTCGATCCAGGCGACCAGCCGGCCGATCACCCAAGCGACCACCACAAGGGTCAGAAGGAACAGCAGCAGCCGCGCCCCGGGGCTGAACTGTCCGGTCGCCAGGCCGATCAAGCCCAGAACGCTGTAGACGAACACCCCGACGAAGGCGCTGACGGCCCTGAGGGCCCCTTTGTCCTCCATCAAGAGGGCGGCGGCCCGAGGGCTGGCGTTACCGAGCACGGCGGCGTGCGCCGCCACGATGGTGGCCATGGAGAAGGTCGCGACGGGCAGCATGGAGGACGCCAGGAGCGTCAGCACCGACTCCAGGGCCTCTTCGCCCAGCCGGCCGACCCAAGCCTCGGGCACCCGCCCGCCGAGGCCGGGCGCGGAGGCGACGGCGGCGAGCGACAGCGCCGCCTGGATTCCTATGCGGGGACCCAGGCGGCGCGAGGCCTGCGCCAGTTTGAACAGCCATGCGTGCACGCGGCCTCAACGCGCGAGCGCGGCGAAAGGCGCCTCAGTAGCCTCCGTCGCCCGCCTGGCGCGGCACCGGCTGGAAGTCGCGCACGAACCGCTCGAGCAGACGCACGGCGAAGGCCGCCGAGCCGTCGTCCTTGAGCGAAGCGGGCCCGGCGGTCTCAACGTTGGCGATGTCCAGGTGCGCCCAGGGCGTTTCGGGCCGCACGAAGAAGCCGATGAAATGGGCCCCGGTCCCGGCCCCGGCGCCCGACCCGCCCGTGTTTTTGATGTCGGCGATGTTCGAGCTCATGTCCTCGGCGTAGGACGGGTGCAGCGGCAGCCGCCAAAGGCGTTCGCCGGTCGCGCGCCCGGCGGCGTCCAGCTGATCGGCCAAGGCGTCGTGACGGCTGAACAGCCCGGCGTAGTCGTCGCCCAGCGCGGTGGAGACCGCGCCGGTGAGGGTGGCCACGTCCACGATGGCGGCCGGGTTCAGGGTCGCGTCGGCCCAGGAGAGCGCGTCGGCGAGCACCAGGCGGCCTTCCGCGTCGGTGTTGATGACCTCGATCGTACGGTCGTTGAAGGCGGTCAGAACGTCCCCGGGACGGGTCGCCGAACCGTCGGGCATGTTCTCGGCCAGCGCCGCGATCGCGACCGCATCGACCGGGGCGCCCGACCGCGCCAGCGCCAGCACCGCGCCGACGACGGAGGCCGCGCCCGAC
>JBKBUS010000334.1:0-2894 GCA_046290035.1 Brevundimonas sp. | reverse complement strand
ATCATCGGCATCGCTATCGTTCAGGGATCGCGCGGGCATAGGTCCGGAACGTCGCGCGCGACATGGCTTCCAGCGAGAAGCGGCGACGGGCACGACGGCGGGCGGTGTGTCCCAAGTCTTCCAGCCGATCGGTCGACCAGTCCGAAATCTCGATCAACCGCCCCGTCCAGGCGTCCACGTCACCTGGCGGAACCAGGAACCCTGTCCGACCGCAGGAAACCGTCTCACGCGCCGCACCGTGATCAGCGGCGAGCACTGGGCGGCCCATCAACTGGGCCTCTACGGCAGTCCGGCCGAAACTCTCTGGTCGGATCGAAGGTGTGACCACAAGGTCGGCAGCCAGGTAGGCGGCGGGCATGTCGTCGACCTCGCCGACCAGGCGCACCTGATCCCCCAGCCCCCGCTCCGCGATCGCCGCTTCGATCTCATCGCGATAGCCGTCCCGGCCCTGATGGTCGCCGGCCAGGACAAGAACCAAGCCCTCTGCCTGCGCCTTGGCGAAAGCCTCAATCATCATCAACTGACCCTTCCAGCGGGTCAGTCGCGCGGGCAGCAGGACGAGCCGGCGGTTGTCGCCACGCAGTCCCCATTGCGATCGAAGCCGGTGGACGCGCGCCGGAGCCACGGCTCCCCGATCGAAGCGCGTGATGTCGATGCCCTCAGGGACCAGGCGCAGTCGCTCGGACGGCACGCCGTGCTGCTCGCGGACGTGGTCGCGGGTGAAGCGGCTGTTGGCCATGACCAGATCGGCCCGGGTCATCAGGGCGTTGTAGGCTCGTTTCAGCCGCGAGCGGGCGCTGTAAATACCGTGGTAGGTCGAGACCACCGGCACGCCGGTCTGGCGCGCCGCCCATACCGCAGACCAGGCCGGCGCCCGGGACCGCACATGCACGAGGTCGATCCCGAGCGTCTGGATGAGGCCCTTGAGGCGGCGGCCGTTCGCCCAGATCGTCATGGGGTTTTTGGAGGCGACCGGCAGCCGGACGGCCTGGCCGCCGTGAGCCTTCAGATCGCTTTCGAGGCGTCCGCCCTCGGTAGCGACATAGGATACCCCGCCGGCGGCCACGATCGCGGCGCTGATGTCTAGGGTGGCGCGTTCGACTCCGCCACCTTCGAGACGCGGCGTAACCTGAAGCACGCGGAAGCCGGACGGCAGCGCATCGGGTTCCCGCTGGGCGTCTTGCGCCATGGGCGTCACACCTGATGCAGAATGACGCACACTCACGATCGGTGGCCCGCGACGTAGATCGTGCACCTGGACGACGTGCCCGTCAGGGGGTTGTCGAACTCCACGACGTGCGCCTCTGGCTCATCGAACACGGACCGCAGCCGGGCCAGGAAAGTCGGGTCCGGCGCATCGTCGGACCACAGGGCGAACACGCCGCCGGGGGTCAGCGCCGCGTGCACCCTGCGCAGGCCATCTGTCCGATAGAAGCGCGCATGAGCGGGATTGAGCAGACGATCCGGCGAGTGATCGATGTCCAGCAGGATCACGTCCCACGCCGGCGTGTCGGGATCGGCTCCCCCGTCAAACATCGCAAAGAAGTCGCCGTGAACGAGGTCGCAGCGGGGATCATCACCGAGGGACCGACCGATGGGCACCAGGCCTTCCCGATGCCAGTCGATCACCGCATCCAGGGCATCGACGACAGTGACGGACGCGACCTTCGAGGATTCCAGGGCGGCGCGCGCGGTGTATCCGAGGCCCAGGCCGCCGACGAGGACCCGCAGCGCCTCGCCCCCGGCCCGTCCAAGCCCGAGGGTCGTTAGCGCGATCTCACCCTCGGTGAACAGGCTCGACATCAGGTGCTCGTCGCCCAGGATCACCTCCACGACGTCGCGATCGATGGCGGAAACCCAGCGGCGGCGAAGCTGGATCGGCCCCATGGGCGTAGGTCGGTAGTCGAGTTCTTCAACGAGGCGCGACATGCTCAGGTCTTTCGGGGGTGAGGCTCGCCCGAGGGCGCGGCCTTGTCTGTGTTCGGCGTGGTCGGGACAGCCGCCCGAAAGGCCGCGATCCGGATGAGCCCCCCGGCGGGCGACAGCACGACCCGGTGCAGCACGGGGTGGCGGCTGTCATAGGCGGGTGAAGCCTCGGACATTTCGCTGTTCGCGGCGGGCCGGCGCTTCTGGTGGTCGATCCTGGTCATTCGGACGCGCACACGATGCACATCGCCAGGGTGGGATCGAGCTGAAGGCGGCGAAGGGCGATGGGCTCGCCACAGGCGCCGCAGTAGCCGTAGTCACCGGTCGCCATGCGGCTCAGCGCCTGGCTGATCCTGCGGGCGTCGTGTTGGCGTCGACCCTGCGATGCAAAGGCCATGGCCTGTTGCTGGATCGCGTCCATGCGCGACAGGCGGCCGACGCTGTTCTGATCCAGTTCGACGGGACGACGGCTGTCCTCTGACAGCGCATCGATCTGCTGAAGTTCCGCGAGGCGCTCCAGCAGGGTTTGCTTCAGGGCAGCCTGATGTTCGGGCGACAGGGCCTCCGTCTCAGTCGGCTTCCCCGGCGGCGAACTCACGACACCGCCTCCACGATCTCGGGGCGGAGCCGGATCGCCAGCAACTCCGAACCTTCGATCGGCGAGACGGTCGCGAAGGAGTCGACGACATAACGCTGGCCTGCGCTCGATTTGCGCAGACGGCTGAAGCGGAGATGGGCGTGCAGCTTGCGGCCCAGACGTCCGTATTGCTTCCAGACCTCGGCGGGGTCGAGCCCGACGACCCGCCCCAGATCGTTGACGGTCGCAAGGGCGTCCGGTTGACGGCCGTGGGCGCGTAACAGACGCACCATCAACGCCGACTGTTCGTCGGGAATGGCGCGGAGGGCCTCGCGATACTCGTCCGGGCTGGGCCAGCCGTTCGGGTCTCGCGCGGCCTCGAACCGTTCGG
>JBKBUS010000333.1:0-2902 GCA_046290035.1 Brevundimonas sp. | reverse complement strand
CGGCGTTCCGGTGCTGTCGCTCGGCGCCCAGGACGCCGTCGGCGCCCATCAGATGTGGCTGGCCTTCAACGGCGGCGAGACCCCTGGCCTGCGCGAAGGCTTCGTGCCCCCCGTGTTCCAGCGCATCCATTCGGACGGCGATGTGCTGGAGCTGTTCGAGGGCGAGGACGTGGCCCGCTTCGGCGGGTTCATCGCCGACCTGGCGCTGCGGATCGCGCGCGAGGACTGAGCCTGGCGGTGTTGACTAAGGCGGGGCGCGGTTCGACAACGCCAGGCCTCTGAGGCGCGCCCGCCCGGCGCGCCGCCTGCCTGAAGGAGCCTGCCGTGTCCGGTCACATCATGGGTGTCTACAATCGCGCGCCGCTGGAGGTGGAGCGCGGCGAGGGCGCCCGCCTCTACGCCACGGACGGCACGGCCTATCTGGACTGCGTGGCGGGCATCGCCACCAACGCGCTCGGCCACGCGCACCCTCGCCTTGTCGAGGCGGTGAAGGCCCAGGCCGAGAAGCTTTGGCATGTCTCGAACATCTTCCGCATCCCGGGGCAGGAGGAACTGGCCGACCGGATGTGCGCCGACAGCTTCGCCGACGTGGTGTTCTTCACCAATTCGGGCACCGAGGCCGTCGAGTGCGCCCTGAAGACGGCGCGCAAGTACCACTCCGCCAACGGCGCGCCGGAGCGGGTCGAGATCTACGGCTTCGACGGCTCGTTCCACGGCCGGTCCTACGCGGCGATCAACGCGGCGGGGAACCCTGGCTACGTCGAGGGATTCGGGCCGCGCCTGCCGGGCTACACCCAGCTGACCTTCGGCGATCACGAGGCGATCAAGGCCGCGGTCGCGAACCCGACCACCGCCGCGATCATCGTCGAGCCGGTGCAGGGAGAGGGCGGGGCGCGCGCCATTCCCGAGGTCTGTCTGAAGGGGCTGCGGGAGCTGTGCGACCAGCACGGCGTCCTGATCATCTTCGACGAGGTCCAGTGCGGCATGGGCCGGACCGGCAAGCTGTGGGCCCACGAATGGGCCGGCATGGCCCCGGACATCATGGCGACGGCCAAGGCGCTGGGCGGGGGCTTCCCGATCGGCGCCTGCCTGGCCTCGGAAAAGGCGGCCAAGGGCATGACCGTGGGCGTGCACGGCTCGACCTTCGGCGGCAATCCGCTGGCCATGGCGGTCGGACTGGCGGCCTATGACGAGATCTCGAAGCCGGAGACCCTGGCGCACGTCAACGAGGTTGCCGGCTATCTGAAGCAGCAGCTGCACGGCCTGAAGGAGCGCTTCCCGGACGTGATCGTCGACATCCGGGGCAAGGGGCTGCTGATCGGCGTGAAGCTGGTCCCGAACAATCGCGAGTTCATGGCCTGGGCTCGCGACGGCCAGCAGCTGCTGGTCGCCGGCGGCGGCGACAACTGCGTGCGCCTGCTGCCGCCGCTGACCCTGACCCTGGAGGAGGCGCGTGAGGCGATCGCCAAGCTGGAACGCACCTGCGAGGCCGCCCGCACCCGGATGGCGGCGTAGGGAGTGGTGTACCTGCGTCTTTTGAGGGGCGCCCGCCCATGACCCGCCACTTCCTCGACATCCACCGGCTGGACGGGTCGGAGCTGCGCGCGATCCTGGACGACGCGCACGCCCGCAAGGCGGCTCGGGCCGGCTGGCCGAAGGGGCGGGCGGACGCGGACGCTCCGGCGAAGGATCGCGTGCTGGCGATGATCTTCGAGAAGAACTCGACCCGCACCCGCTTCAGCTTCGACGCGGCGATCCGGCAGCTGGGCGGGGCCTCGATCATCGCCACGGCCTCGGACATGCAGCTGGGCCGGGGTGAACCGGTGGAGGACACCGCGCGGGTGCTGTCGCGCATGGTCGACGCGGTGATGATCCGCGCCAACCGGCACGAGGACGTGGAGAACTTCGCGCGCGTCTCGACCGTCCCGGTGATCAACGGCCTGACCGACCGCAGCCACCCGTGCCAGATCCTGGCGGACCTGCAGACCATCGAGGAGCATCGCGGGCCGGTGGCGGGCAAGACCATCGCCTGGGTCGGCGACGGCAACAACGTGTGCGCCAGCTTCATCCATGCGGCGCCGAAGTTCGGCTTCACCCTGAACGTCGCCTGCCCGGCGGAGTATCACCCCGACCTGTTCGACCTGCAGAAGGGGGGAGCCTCGGTCCGCCTGACCGGCGATCCGCGCGAGGCGGTGGAGGGCGCCGACGTGGTCGTCACCGACACCTGGGTGTCGATGGGCGACCAGGACTACGAGGCGCGACTGGAGGCGTTCGACGGCTACGGCGTGGACGACGCCCTGATGGGACTGGCCGCGTCGGACGCGGTGTTCCTGCACTGCCTGCCCGCGCATCGGGGCGAGGAGGTGACGGACGCGGTCATCGACGGGCCGCGCTCGGTGGTCTGGGACGAGGCCGAGAACCGCATCCACGCCCAGAAGGCGGTGCTCGCCTGGTGCCTGCGGGGGTGACGTCGGTTTGCAGGCCCGCCCGGCGCGCGAACCGGCTTGCGGTTCCTTAAGGTACGACGCAGTAGTCAGGGGCCATGCCCGACCAGACCGACAAGCAGACCTTCTCCGACGACGAGGCGCTGGAGTTTCACCGCCGGCCCACGCCCGGAAAGATCTCCATGGCGCCCACCAAGCCCATGGCGACCCAGCGCGACCTGTCGCTGGCGTACTCGCCGGGGGTCGCGGTGCCCGTGCGGGCGATCTCGGAGGACGCGGACCGGGCCTACGACTACACCTCCAAGGGCAATCTGGTCGCCGTCATCTCGAACGGCACCGCGATCCTGGGCCTGGGCAACCTCGGCCACATGGCGTCCAAGCCCGTGATGGAGGGCAAGGCGGTCCTGTTCAAACGCTTCGCCGACGTCGACAGCTTCGACGTGGAGGTGAAGACCACC
>JBKBUS010000332.1:0-2907 GCA_046290035.1 Brevundimonas sp. | reverse complement strand
GGCGACTCTACAACACCCGCAAGCGGCCGGGCGAGAGCTTCCGGGTGTTCCCCCTGTCCAACTGGACCGAACTGGACGTCTGGCAATACATCCAGCGCGAGAACATTCCTGTGGTGCCGCTCTATCTCGCGGCGACCCGTCCGGTGGTCGAGCGCGACGGCACGCTGATCATGGTCGACGACGAGCGGTTCCGGCTGAACCCGGGCGAGGTCCCGCAGATGCGGTCGGTCCGGTTCCGCACCCTGGGCTGCTATCCGCTGAGCGGGGCCGTCGAGAGCACCGCCTCGACCCTGACCGAGGTCATCCGGGAGATGCTGCTGACCACCTCGTCCGAACGGCAGGGCCGCATGATCGACCATGACCAGGCCGCCTCGATGGAGAAGAAGAAGCGCGAGGGCTACTTCTGATGGCCGACACCGACCTGATCGCGCGCGACATCGAGGGCTATCTCGAGACCCACCGCACCAAGGACCTGCTGCGCTTCATCACCTGCGGCTCGGTCGACGACGGCAAGTCCACCCTGATCGGGCGGCTGCTCTATGACGCTCGGATGATCTTCTCCGACCAACTGGCGGCGCTCGAGGCCGACAGCAGGAAGGTCGGCACCCAGGGTCGGAACATCGACTTCGCCCTGCTGGTCGACGGACTCGCCGCCGAGCGGGAGCAGGGCATCACCATCGACGTGGCCTACCGGTTCTTCGCCACGGAGAAGCGCAAGTTCATCGTCGCCGACTGCCCTGGGCACGAGCAGTACACCCGCAACATGGTCACCGGCGCCTCCACCGCAGACGCCGCCGTGATCCTGGTCGATGCGCGCCAGGGCGTGCTGACCCAGACGCGGCGCCACGCCTTCCTCGTCAGCCTTCTGGGCATCCGCCACATCGTCCTGGCGGTGAACAAGATGGACATGGTCGACTGGTCCAGGGGCCGCTTCGACGCCATCGTGGCCGAGTTCGGCGAGATCGCGGCGTCCCTGAACATAGACAGGGTTCATGCCCTGCCGTTGTCGGCGCTTCACGGGGACAACGTTCTGGAGAAGAGCGCGCGATCGCCTTGGTATGCCGGCCCGGCGCTGATGACGCTGCTGGAATCGCTGCCGCTCAAGGATGATGCGCGCGACGCGGCGTTCAGACTGCCGGTCCAGTGGGTCAGTCGCCCGTCGTCGGACTTCAGGGGCTTCGCGGGCCTGGTGTCGTCGGGCGAGGTGAGGCCGGGCGACGCGATCCGGGTGCTGCCGTCCGGCAAGACGGCCAGGGTGGCGCGGATCTTGGGCGGCGACGGCGACCTTCCCTTCGCCCGCTCGGGCCAGTCTGTGATCCTGACGCTGGACGTCGAGATCGATGTCTCGCGAGGCGACGTGCTGGCCTCGGCGGCGAACCCACCCGAGGTCGCCGACCAGTTCGAGTGCGCCCTGGTCTGGATGGACGAGGCGGCCATGCTGCCGGGCCGCCCATATCTGCTCAAACTGGCCTCCAAGACCGTCGGCGCCTCGGTCACCGAGATCAAGCATCAGGTCGACGTGAACACGTTGGAGGCGCGTCCGGCCAAGCGGCTGGATCTGAACGGCATCGCGGTCTGCAACATCTCGCTGGACCAGCCTGTCGCCTTCGAGCCCTACGATGTCGATCGCGATCTGGGCGGGTTCATCATCATCGACCGGCTGAGCAACCGCACTGCCGGCGCCGGGATGCTAAGGTTCGCGCTCAGGCGTTCGCACAACATCCACTGGCAGGCCCTGTCGGTGGACAAGGCGGCGCGGGCGGCCCTGAAGGGGCAGCGGGGCCGGGTGCTGTGGCTGACCGGCCTGTCCGGCGCGGGCAAGTCGACCATCGCCGATCTCGTCGAGAAGCGCCTCCACGCCGACGGCCGCCACACCTATCTCCTGGATGGCGACAACGTCCGGCACGGCCTCAACCGCGACCTCGGCTTCACCGACGAGGACCGGGTCGAGAATATCCGCCGGGTGGCCGAGGTGGCCCGGCTGATGGTGGACGCCGGCCTGATCGTCCTGGTCAGCTTCATCTCGCCGTTCAGGGCCGAACGGCGACTGGCGCGGGACCTGTTGGGCCCCGGCGAGTTCGTCGAGGTGTTCGTCGATGCGCCGTTGGAGGTCGCCGAGGCGCGCGACCCGAAGGGTCTGTATCGCAAGGCCCGCGCGGGCGAGCTGGCCAACTTCACCGGAGTCGACAGCCCGTATGAGCGGCCGGACGCGGCCGAGATCGTGATCGACACCACCGCCGAGACCGCAGGTCGCGCCGCCGAGCGCATTGTCGCCTGGCTGGATGAGAACCCGGTTCCCTAAGTCGCCCATCGGGCGCAAGGTGGTTCTCAAACCGAACCTGACGGGTGTATGCGAGACGACCGGAGGCCGCCGCCGCGGCCGCAGTTATGTGATGGCATGAATCCCGCCGCGATCCTGGAGCGCGCCCGCGACGTTCTCCGCCTGAACATCGAAGCCCTCGAGGCGCTCGACCGGAACCTGAACGGCTCGCTGGTGCGCGCTTGCGAGGTGATCCTGTCGCGTCCCGGCTACGTCGTCGTCACCGGGATGGGGAAATCCGGCCACATCGGCGGCAAGATCGCCGCCACCCTGGCCTCGACCGGCACCAACGCCTTCTTCGTGCACCCGGCCGAGATGAGCCACGGCGACCTGGGCATGCTGCGCTCGGACTGCACGCTGCTGGCCATCTCCAACTCCGGCGAGAGCCGCGAGCTGAGGGATCCTCTGACCTTCTGTCAGCGGAACGGCATCCCGGTGATCGGCATCACCCAGAGGAAGGGCAGCCTCCTGGACCGCATGTCCGAGGTGACGCTGCTGATGCCGACGGTCGCCGAGGCCTGCCCCAACGGCCTGGCCCCCACCACCTCGACCCTGATGACCCTGGCGCTCGGCGACGCCCTGGCCAT
>JBKBUS010000331.1:0-2909 GCA_046290035.1 Brevundimonas sp. | reverse complement strand
ATCGTCTACGGCATCTCCGCCTTCGGTCTGGCCAACCAGCTGGGCATCGACCAGGGCGAGGCCGGGGCCTACATCAAGACCTACTTCGAGCGCTTCCCGGGCATCCGCACCTACATGGACCGCACCAAGGCCGAGGTGCGCGAGGCGGGGTTCGTCTCCACCCTGTTCGGGCGGCGCATCCACATCCCGGCGATCCGGTCCAAGTCCAACGCCGAGCGGGCGTTCGGCGAGCGCGCGGCGATCAACGGCCCGATCCAGGGGGCGGCGGCGGACATCATCCGCCGGGCCATGATGCGGATGCCGTCAGCCCTGTGCGAAGCCGGGCTTCAGACGCGCATGCTGTTGCAGGTCCACGACGAACTGGTGTTCGAGGCCCCCGAGGCCGAGGTCGAGGCGGCCCTGCCCCTGATCCGCCGCGTCATGGAGACCGCCGCCGAGCCGGCCGTGGCGCTCACCGTGCCGCTGGAGGTCGAGGCCAAGGCCGCCGCCAACTGGGACGACGCGCACTGATCGCGGCGCCTCAGAGCGCCCCGCGCACCAGCTGCCACACGTAAACGGCGTAGGCGGCCATCAGGGCCAGGCCCTCCCAGCGCACGATCTTCATGCCGGTGCGAACGAACACGACCAGCAGCGCGGTCGCCCCCAGCATGACCCAGATGTCCAGCCGGGCGATCTCGTCCGGCGCCTGGATCGGCGAGACCAGGGCGGTGATCCCGAGGATGCCGAGCACATTGTAGATGTTCGAGCCGATGACGTTGCCGAGCGCCACGTCCGCGTGCCGCCGCAGGGCCGCCACCACCGAGGTGACCAGCTCCGGCAAGGAGGTGCCGACGGCCACCACGGTCAGACCGATGACGGTGTCGGAAACCCCGAGGTCGCGAGCGATGATGATGGCGTTGTTCACCAGCAGGTTCGCCCCGCCGATGGTCAGGGCGATGCCGACGACGGCCAAGCCGAGGCCCACGATGAGGCCGCCCTTCGCGCCCGGCGCGTCCTCGGCGATGTGCTCGAACTTCTCGCGCTCGGCGTCCTGGACCCGGCGTTCGCCGAGGTAGGCCCAGACCACATAGGCGATCAGCATGGCGATCATGGCCAGGCCCCAGACCCGGCCGATGACCCCCGCCAGGACCGCTCCGGCGCAGACCGCGCTGGCGATCACCAGCATCCAGCCGTCCCGCCGGAACGCCGCCCGGTCCACCGCGATCGGCGCGATCACGGCCGTCAGACCCAGGATCAGCAGGATGTTGGCGGTGTTGGAGCCGACGACGTTGCCGATGGCGATGCCGGGCGAGCCGGCGGCGGCGGCGGTCAGGCTGGTCACCAGTTCCGGCGTGGAGGTGCCGAAGCCGACGAGGGTGAGGCCTATCAACAGGGGGGAGACTCCGAGGCTCTTCGCGGCCGTCGTCGCGCCGCGCACGAGCGTGTCGCCGCCGAGAGTGAGCAGGACCAGGCCGGCGGCCAGAAAAAGATAGGTCAGCATAAGGCGACGCTTGTCACGGTCCGCGGCGTCGAGCAACCGCGACTCTGTGAAGCCATCGGCCTCGCCGCCTGCTATCAGCCGGCCGATGAAGATGCGGAAGGTGGATGTCCTGATCGTCGGCGCGGGCGCGGCCGGCATGATGTGCGCCGCCGAGGCGGGGCGACGGGGCCGCTCGGTGCTGGTGGTCGATCATGCGCGGGCGCCGGGTGAGAAGATCAGGATCTCGGGCGGCGGACGCTGCAATTTCACCAACCTGGGCTGCGGGCCGCACGCGTTCCTGGGCGAGAACCCCCGCTTCGCTGCTTCGGCGTTGAAGCGCTACGACCAGCAGGACTTCATCGCCCTGGTGAACCGTCATGGGATCGCTTGGCATGAGAAGACGCTGGGTCAGCTGTTCTGCGACGACAGCTCGCGTCAGATCGTCAACCTGCTGACCGACGAGATGCGCCGGGCCGGCGCGGAGCTGCGCCTGAACACCTCTGCCGAAGCGGTCGAGCGGGCGGGCGACGTGTTCCGCGCGACCCTCTCTGACGGCCAGACGATTGAGGCGGCCTCGCTGGTGCTGGCCACCGGCGGCAAGTCGATCCCTAAGATGGGCGCGACCGGCTGGGCCTATGACGTCGCCCGACGGTTCGGTCTCCGGATCGTCGAGACCCGGCCCGCGCTCGTGCCGCTGACCTTCGAGGCGGGACTGCTGGAGCGGCTGAAGCCGCTGGCCGGGGTCGCCGCGCCCGACGCGGTGGCCAGCGCGGGCGAGGGCAAGCGCGCCGGCCGGTTCCGCGAGGCGGTGCTGTTCACCCATCGGGGGATCAGCGGCCCGGCGATCCTGCAGATCTCCAGCTACTGGCGCGAGGGCGAGGCGATCGAGCTGGACCTCGCGCCGGGCCTCGATATCGGCGAGACGCTGAAGACCCGAAAGCGCGAGGCGGGACGGCAGGGGGTCGTTACGGCGCTGTCCGAACACCTGCCCCGTCGCTTGGCGGAATCGGCGGCCGAGGCCGAGGGGGCGACGGGGGCGCTGGCCGAAACGCCCGACGCGCGGCTGGCGGCGGTCGGCGCCGCGATCAACCGTTGGCGGGTCAAGCCGGTCGGCTCCGAGGGGTATCGCACCGCCGAGGTGACGCTGGGCGGCGTCGCGACCGACGAGCTGGACCAGAAGACGATGCAGGCTCATCGGGTCCCCGGCCTGTATGTCATCGGCGAGGCCGTCGACATCACCGGCTGGCTGGGCGGCTATAATTTCCAGTGGGCCTGGTCGTCGGGCTGGGCGGCGGGGCAGGTCTGTTGACGCCCTACCGCTCGCGACGCGGTCGCTCGCTGTCTGAGGGCGGGCTTGTTGACGCCCTACCGCTCGCGACGCGGTCGCTCGCTGTTTGAGGGCGGGTCGCGACGCCCGTGCGCCTTGAAAGCGGCGCCGTCGCGCCCCTAG
>JBKBUS010000330.1:0-2929 GCA_046290035.1 Brevundimonas sp. | reverse complement strand
GCCGCGCGCGCGGGTGCCCGCCAGCGGTCGGATGGTGACGCGCCCGTCCTTCAGCCGGACCAGGATCTCCGGGCTGGACCCGGCCAGCTGGAACCCGCCGAAATCGAGAAAGAACAGATAGGGCGACGGGTTCTGGCGACGCAGGGAGCGGTAGAAGGCGAACGGATCCCGCTCCCACTCGGCGGAGAAGCGGTGGCTCAGCACCACCTGAAAGATGTCGCCGGCCGCGATGTATTCCTTCGCCCGGGCGACCATCCGGCCGTAGCCGTCTTCATCGATCGGAGAGGCGAACGCGGGCGCGGGCGCGGGGTCCGGCGCCGCGCGGCCGACAAGGGGCTTGCGCAGGTCCGCCTCGAAGACGTCCAGACGTTGGATCGCGTCCGCGTGAGCTTGTCCGGCCGACCGCTCGTCGGGGAAACAGGCGGCCACGACGACGATCTCGCGCCGGACCGAATCGAAGATCGCCACCAGCGACGGCCGGGCCAGCTCCGCGTCCGGCAACTCCAGGGGATCGGCCCGTGCCGGACCGAGCGGCTCGAGCAGCCGGACCATGTCGTAGCCGAAGACCCCGAACAGGCCCGCCGCCATCGGCGGGAGATCGTCCGGCAGGTCGATCCGCGTCTCAGCGATCAGCGCCCTCAGGGACTCCAGCGCAGGCCGCTCGTCGGCTTCGAACCTCTCGGCGGCGATGGCGTCACGGCCTCGCGCCAGCTCCGCCTTGCCGCCCCGGGCGCGCCAGACCACGTCCGGGGCCAGCGTCAAGATGGAGTAGCGCCCGTTCAGCGCGCCCCCTTCGACCGACTCCAGCAGAAAGGCGTGCCGTCGCCCCCGCCCGAGCTTCAGATAGGCGGAGACGGGGGTCTCCAGATCGTCGACGATGCGGCGAACCACCAGCTGGGGGCGGCCCTCCGCCCAGCCGCGGGCGAAGTCCTCAGGGACGGCGGTCATTCGGCGGCGGGTTCGGTCCGAGGCTGCAGGCCGAGCGCCGCGCGGGCCCGCTCGAGATCCGTGCTGACCTTGGTGTCGCGAGACGCCGCGGCGGCCATGGTTTGAACCAGATCCCGCACCAGCTGCTGGGACAGGGCCGGCTGGATCTGCGCCACCAGAGGCGCGGCGTCGGCCGGCGTGGCGGGCCGGATCTCATCGACGCGACCGATCACCAGGCGTCCGTCCGCCTGCCCCTCGGTGAAGATCTGGCCTTCCTGCTGGCCGAACAGGCCGCGCACGACGCCGACGCCGAGGCTTTCCTGAACCTCCTGCGTGGCCTGAACGCCGGACCGCTGCGTTACGGAGGCGCCGACGGACTGCGCCACGGCGGCCAGGTCCTCTCCGCCGCGAATGCGCGACGCGAGACGATCGGCGAACGCGCTCAGTCGCCGGCTGTTCTCGCGCTGGGTCCAGGCCGCCGCCAGGGGCGCGCGCACATCGGCGAGCGACGGAAGCGCGGGCGGCTGAATCCGGTCGACGCGCAGGGCGAAATACTGGCCCTGACCCGCATCGACCACTTCGCTTTCGCCATTCGCGGGCAGGGAGAAGGCGGTCGACAGAACTTCCGGCGGCGCCTGTAACGGCTGACCGTTCGGCAGAGCGCCCTGAGCCGTGAAGGGCGGCAACTGGACCAGGCGGGCCCCCGAGCGCTGGGCGGCGTCCGCAAGGCTGGCTCCGTCGTTGCGGGCCGCCTCATAGGCCTCGACCCGCTCGTAGATGGCCGCGCGCTGCGCTTCCTCCGTCAGCTCGGCCACGATCTGATCCCGCACCGAGGCGAGATCCGGCGTCGAGCCCGGCAGGATCTGGTCCACCCGCGCCACAACGAAGCCCACCTGAGTGCGGATGGGATCGGAGACCTGGCCGTTCTGCAGGCTGAACACCGCCTGGGCGACGCTGCTGTCCGGAATCTGGGTGCGCGCACGCGCGGAGGCGCGGGTCACGCTGACGCCGTTGGCCTCCGCAACCTCCTCCGGCGACTGGCCGGCGCGAATGGCGGCGGCGATCCGCTGAGCCGCGGCCTCGGACGCGGCCGGGATGGTGATGTAGGCCCGCTGTTCCGGGTTCGACAGCGCCTCGCGCCGGAACTCGTAGCGTTCCTCGATTTGCGCGTCCGTGATGACAGGCTCTTCATCGCCGTTGAACAGCACGAGCGTCACGGTACGGAACTCCGGGCGCCGGAGCTGCTCCGCGTTCTCGTTCAGGAAGGCGGTGAGCTGCGCGTCCGTCGGGGCCGGCGCGGCCCCGGCCATGGCCTGGGTCACCTCGAACCAGCGGCCGTCGCGCGTCTCGCGGGCCTGAGCCGCGGCCAGGGCGGCGTAGATCGCCGGGACCCGGGCCCCCGCCAGGACGGCGGAGGTCACATGCCCGACGATGACGTCATCCCGGACGCCCTCCTCGAATTGGGCGACTGTCAGATTCTGCTGGGCCAGGGCGGACTCATAGGCGGTCTGGTCGAACTGGCCCGTCACCTGATTGAAGAAGGCCGGAATGCTGCGCAGCTGTTCGGCGATGAGCTGGGCGCTGGGCCGGACGCCCGTGCGCCAGGCCCAGGACAGGAAGCCGAGCTCCTCGGCCCGCCCGTCCAGGATCTGGGGGATCACGCCGGCTTCGTCGAGCTGTTCGAACGTGACCGGCTGGCCGGACCTCTGTTCCTCCGAGCCGCGGACCCTCTCGGCGTAGGCGCGGAACTCCTGCTGATCGATCGAGCGGTCTCCCGCCGAGATCACGTGCTGCGGACCGAGCGAGCCCAGGATGTCCATCTGGGTGCCGCCGGTGACCAGAAGGCCGATCGCGACCAGCGCGATGAGACCCAGGGCCCAGGGCGACTTCGCGAACTTGCGGAACAGGGAGATCATGGACGACCTTCAGCTTGGGCCAACGCCCGGACGTGGCCTGTGCCTATCGGGGAGGGGCGTAGGGCCCGGCACGCGACCGCTTGGCT
>JBKBUS010000329.1:0-2930 GCA_046290035.1 Brevundimonas sp. | reverse complement strand
GATCCCTCCAAGCACGACCTCCTGTTTGAACGCTTCCTTTCGGTGGAGCGGCGTGAGCCGCCCGACATCGACGTCGACTTCGAGCACGAGCGGCGCGAGGAGATCATCCAGCACATCTATCAGCGCTATGGCCGCGAACGGGCGGGCATCGCCGCCACGGTGATCCGCTATCGGCCGCGCAGCGCCATCCGCGAGGTCGGCAAGGCGCTGGGCCTGACCGAGGACGTCACCGCGCGGCTGGCCTCGACCCAGTGGGGCAGCTGGGGCGCCTCCATCCCCGACGTCCTGATCGAACAGGCGGGCATGGACCCGAACAATCCCATGATCCGCCGCGCGCTCGACATGGCCGGACGCATCCTCGGTTTCCCGCGCCACCTGTCCCAGCACGTGGGCGGCTTCATCCTGACGCGCGGGCGGCTGGACGAGCTGGTCCCGGTCGGCAACGCCGCCATGCCGGACCGCACCTTCATCGAGTGGGACAAGGACGACATCGACGAGCTGGGCCTGATGAAGGTCGATGTGCTGGCGTTGGGCATGCTGACCTGCATCCGGAAGGCGCTGGACCTGATGCGGGACCATCAGGGCGTCGACCTTCAGCTGCACACTGTCCCGGCCGAGCAGGCCGATGTTTACGACATGCTGTGCAAGGGCGACTCCATCGGCGTCTTCCAGGTGGAGAGCCGGGCCCAGATCAACATGCTGCCGCGCCTGAGGCCGCGCGAGTTCTACGATCTGGTGATCCAGGTGGCGATCGTCCGGCCGGGTCCGATCCAGGGCGACATGGTCCACCCCTACCTGCGCCGCCGCTCGGGCAAGGAGGAGGTGGTCTACGCCAGACCCGGCCCGCCGCACGACCCGGACGAGCTGAAGAAGGTGCTGCACCGGACGCTGGGGGTGCCTCTGTTCCAGGAGCAGGCGATGAAGGTCGCCATGGTGGCCGCGGAGTTCAGCGACCGGGAGGCGAACGGCCTGCGGAAGGCCATGGGCACCTTCCGGGGCGATGGAACGCTGCACACCTACGAGGACCGCATGGTCGGCCGCATGATCGCGCGGGGCTACGACCCCGACTTCGCCCGGCGCTGCTTCGAACAGATCAAGGGCTTCGGCTCCTATGGCTTCCCTGAGAGCCACGCGGCCAGCTTCGGACGGCTGGTCTATGTGTCCAGCTACATCAAATGCCGGCACCCGGCGGCGTTCGCCTGCGCGCTTCTGAACAGCCAGCCGATGGGCTTCTACGCGCCTGCCCAGATCGTGCGGGACGCCCAGGAGCACGGGGTCGAGGTCCGCGCCATCGACGTCAATCTGTCAGGCTGGGACAACACGCTGGAAGGTCCCGCCGACGCGCCCGAGCTCAGGCTCGGCTTTCGCCAGATCGACGGTTTCCGCCAGGACTGGGCCGAGGCCCTGGTCGCGGCCCGAACCCGCGCCTTCGACACGGTGGAGGGCCTGATGCGCCGGGCGCGCCTGCCGGTCGCGGCCCTGAGAAAGCTGGCCGACGCCGACGCCTTCCGCTCCCTGGGGCTGGACCGGCGCGACGCCCTGTGGGCCGTGCGGCGGCTGCCCGACGATGATCCCCTGCCCCTGTTCGCCGCCGCCGACGCGCGCGAGCTGGGCGAGGAGGCGGACGCGGAGCTGCCGCGGATGGCGCTGGGCGAGCACGTGGCGGCCGACTATCAGACCACGCGCCTCAGCCTGAAGGGACATCCTATGGGCATGCTCCGGCCCGTGTTCCGGGCCGAAGGGTTCCTCAGCTGCGCGGAGATGGCGGCGAAGCGATCGGGCGCGCGGGTGCGCACCGCAGGGGTAGCCCTCGTCCGACAACGGCCGGGCAACGGCAAGGCCATATTCATCACCATCGAGGACGAGACCGGGGTGGCCAACCTGGTCCTGTGGGTCCCGACCTTCGAGGCGCACCGCCGCGTGGTCATGGCCGCCCGCGTGCTGGCGGTGGAGGGCGTTGTTGAAAAGAGCCCCGAGGGCGTCGTCCACCTGATGGCCCAGCGCCTGTGGGACCGCACCGACGAGCTGAACCGCCTGTCGCCGGACCACACGCCGGTGATCCAGCTGTCGGGCGCCGACGAGTTCATCAAACCCCAGCATCCCCGGAACCTGCGCGTCCTGCCCGGCTCACGGGACTTTCACTAGGCGGTGCGGACGACCCCGTTCACGACCGCGACCGGCCAAGGGGTCAGCCGCCCGCCCGCGCAGGGCCCCGCCACGCAGGCGCCGGTCAGGGGCTCGAACGCCGCCCCGTGCCAGCCGCACAGGATCAGCTGGCCGTCCCGTGTCAGGTAGCGGTCAGGTTCAATGGCGATCGGGTTGCCCGCGTGCGGACAGCGGTCGACCCAGCCGGCGACCTGGCCGTCCTTCCTGACCACGAAGCCGTGGAACCACTTGTCGCCGATCTGCAGCACGAAGCCGCGCGCGCCCGGATCGGCGAGGTCGGCCTCCGCGCACAGCGCCACGCCCGCCGGCGTGGTCCAGACGCGCGGCCGGACGGCAGGGATGTCGTCCTCGGTCACGCCCGCTCGCTCTTCAGCGGACGCGACAGCAGCGCGTCGATCACCTGATCCACCGTGGTCTCTCCGGTCAGCACGCCGGCGACGGCCTGACAGATCGGCATCTCGATCCCCAACCGCTTCGCCAGATCGCGCACGGCGGGCGCGCTCTCATAGCCCTCGGCCACCGAACGCTTCCCGGCCAGCGCCTCGGCCACCGTCCGGCCCTCGCCCAGCGCCAGGCCCAGGCTCATGTTCCTGGACTGCGGGCTGGAGCAGGTCAGGACCAGATCGCCCAGGCCGCAGAGGCCCGCCATGGTCTCCGCGCGGCCGCCCAGCCGAACCCCCAGCCGGGTCATTTCGGCGAAGCCGCGCGTGATGATCGCCGCGTGGGCGCTGCGGCCCAGTTTGCGTCCCTCGACAATGCCGCAG